>JBEIFD010000539.1:0-3131 GCA_040382535.1 Merismopediaceae cyanobacterium | reverse complement strand
GAATGCCTCTTCTGGTCAGCAAGAGGTTATTAGAATTATACAAGATATTTTCATGACTTTCATTGAAAAGACAAAAGTATTAAGAATTATTGAAGAACCTGAAGCTCATTTATTTCCTGTTGCCCAACAACAATTAGTTGAATTGCTCGCCTTAATGGTAAACTATCAACCCGAAAACCAATTAATTATCACCACTCATAGCCCCTATATCCTGAGTGTCTTTAGTAATTTACTTTTTGCCTCTAGAGTTGTTGAAAAAAATCCTGCGGCTGAAGCAGAAGTGCAAGAAATTATTGATAAAGATTGCTGGCTCAATCCTCAAGAATTTTCTGCCTACTCATTGGGGAATCACTCATTTTCTGAAGAAATGCAATACTGCGAATCCATCTTTGATGATAAAATGGGAAATATCAAACAAAATTACTTAGATACGGTCTCCGAAATATTAGGCGCAGAATTTAGCCAACTCTATAGTATTCATGGTAAAACTTTTAAAAGAAGATGAATAAATTTGAAGCGATTCAAGAAAAGCTAATTCAAGTTTTTCCTGATAAATTTGAAACCATTGCTCAAATTGAAACTAACCCTAATTCAGAGATTTATATTGTTGACTATCAAGGTCAATCCTATATCATTGTCGATATTCAGTTAAGTTATTCTCAATGCTCGATTATCCAAAATAATCATGAAAAAACTATAGAATTTAATCAAGAAAAAATATTTAATATTATTAATGTCCAACAACTCGGTTTTATTCCGATTGATGGAAAAAAAGGTCTTTTAGGATTCGGTGACTCCCACTGTGATTTTATCTTTTTTGATAATCAAGATTTTTGCTTTGTTGAATTTAAAGTAAATGCAACCAGTGAAAGAAAGGTAGATAAAAATCGAATAAAAGCAATTGAACAGTTAGAAAATACGATTAATTTTTTTGATCAAAAACTAGAAAGAGATTACCAAAAATTAAATTTGGAAGCCTATGTTTGCACCCCTGACTCTTATCCCAAAGACAATCCAAGCTGGAAAAAATTAGCCCAAGATTTTCTAGAAAAGAATGGTCTGGATTTATTTGAAACTAGAGAGAAAATTTGTCAGGAAGTTGCGAAGGAATAAAAAATCTTTCTTTAAACAGGATTTAAAACAACCTGAATTCCCTTATTCGTTAATTGAGTTACCCAAAAATCCAATTGAGGATCGCCCATTTCAGATTCCGCTTGATGGCGAATTTGTTCGGCTTCTGATGCAGATTGACAGAGAGTAAAAACCGTTGGGCCTGAGCCTGACATCATCGTTCCCAAACCGCCTGCTTTGGCTAAAATTTTTCTCAACTTAGCGACGGATTCGTATTCGGGTAAAACCACTTTTTCGAGGTCATTGTAGAGTAATTGACCAATTTTTTGAGAGTTTTTATGAACAATGGCAGAAACCAACGGCCCCGAATGAATTTCTGACGTTCGAGACTGGATATCATTGTTTTCTTGTAAATAATTATGGTGAAATTGCTGACGATAGGTTTGATAGGCCCAAGGCGTTGAAACAGCAATATTTCGATATTTAGCTAACACAATCCAGAGATTATCTAAATCTTTGATAGAGTCTAATTTTTCGCCTCGACCTGTCGCGATCGCAGTTCCGCCTGCAATACAAAATGGCACATCCGATCCCAATTGAACCGCCAGGGTTTGCAATTCAGGCTGAGTCAGACCCAGTTGCCAGAGTAAATCTAATCCAACCAGAACTGCCGCCGCATCCGTTGAACCACCCGCAAGTCCAGCCGCAATGGGAATGCGTTTGTCGAGTGTAATATCAATTCCGCCTAAATTCGCGTAAACTTTGGGGAAATTTTCAGTCATTAATTTAGCGGCACGATAGGCCAAATTACTTTCATCTAACGGCACATCGGGATGAGGACAAAAAAGACGAATTTTTTCCGTTCCGTTCCCTCGCACTTCTATTTGATCCGCGAGTTCAATACTCTGCAAAATCATGATCAATTCGTGATAACCATCGGGGCGATCGCCTAAAATTTCTAAATAAAGATTAATTTTTGCTGGTGCTAACAGGGTATAGGAACGCATAATAATTAAATTTAATTCAAATAAAAGTTTCTAACAAATTACTCAGATTAATCCATTGTCTCAAACTGAGTTCTTCAGCTCTTGCCTGGGGTTCGATGCCGAGTTGTTCTAAAATAGCCGAGACGCGATCGCTGTCTAAAAGACTTTTTAAATTATTGCGTAACATCTTTCGACGAGTGGCAAAGCCTAATTTAACTAATTGGTCTAAAAAACGAGGATTACTGGCAGGATTTTCGATCTGGTAGGGAGAAAGACGAATAATCGCTGAATCAACCTTCGGTGGGGGTTCAAAGGCAGTTCTGGGGACATCGGCAATCCAATCACATTTTGCTAAATATTGCACTCGAACCGACAATGCACCATAGGCTTTCGTGCCAGGTTGACCGACGAGTCGTTCTGCGACTTCTTTTTGCATTAATAATACCATCTGTTCATAGGCTGGTTGATGGGGTTGGGAAATTGTCCCTAAAAGTTTTTCTAAAATGGGGCCAGTGATATTGTAGGGGATATTGGCGACAACTTTATTGAGGGATTGAAACTGGGGAAATTGACTTAATTGGGCGATTAAATCTAATTCTAAAATATCTCCTTGTAACAGGAGAAAATTCTCTTTTTGACCAAAACTTTTTACTAATCTTTGGCACAAATCGCGGTCGATTTCGACGGAAACTAAAAATGCCACCTGGGGCAATAAACGACGAGTTAGAATGCCTGTGCCTGGCCCAATTTCTAACAGGCGATCGCTGGAATTGAGATTAGCCGCCGCAACAATTTGGGAGAGGGCTTTTTCACTCCGTAACCAGTGTTGACCAAAGCGTTTGCGGGGACGAAAGTTCATGGGTTAATCTCAGTTCATAAAATCAGGACGGTTTGCGCCTAGACTATCATAGAGGTTTTGGGGGATTCCTAGAAAAGAGGATTAAAGTGACAATACCTTTGCCAAAATAAAAGCCTGCAAAAATTTTGGCAAAACTCGCAAAATCCCCCACACATAGATGTTTGACTTGAAAAGTAACACTAAGTCTCAAACCCTTATAGTACAAAGGATACATT
>JBEIFD010000538.1:0-3134 GCA_040382535.1 Merismopediaceae cyanobacterium | reverse complement strand
GTTTTTGATGGTGTAAATCCACAATCTTTTCCTCGATCGTATGTTGGGCAACCAAGCGATAAATCGTCACAGGACGCTTTTGTCCGATGCGATGGGCGCGATCGCTGGCTTGATCTTCTACGGCGGGATTCCACCAGGGATCCATGTGAATCACATAGTCGGCGGCGGTGAGATTTAAACCCGTTCCCCCTGCTTTGAGACTAATTAAAAAGACATCTCCTTCCCCATTTTGGAAAGCATCTACCCGTTTTTTGCGTTCCTTGATCGGGGTGCTACCGTCCAGATATTGGTAGTTGATTTTTTGCTCGTCTAAATAGTTGCGAAGAATCGTTAGGTGATCCACAAATTGACTAAATACTAGAGCCTTGTGACGGTTTTCTAATAATTCTTGCAAAATTTCCCCAAAGGCTTCTAACTTAGAACTTTTAACGGGACTATCGGGCATGATCAAACTGGGATTACAACAAGCTCGACGTAAGCGCATAATTTCCGCTAAAACCTGTAAATGTTTGGCTCCTGCCTGGGCATCGCTATTTTCTAATTTGGCGATCGCCTGACGACGGAGAGCTTCATAGAAAGCCATTTCTTCTGGACTGAGTTCCACTTGAATCAGGATTTCCGTGCGGGCGGGTAACTCCTTGAGAACTTGATTTTTAGTCCGACGCAACATAAAAGGCTGGATTAGGCGTTTCAGTTGATCGCGAGCGGCTTTATTTTGATTGCGTTCAATGGGATTGGCAAAGCGTTCATTAAAACTTTCCAAAGAACCCAATAAACCAGGATTACAAAAGCGGAAAAGATTCCACAATTCCCCTAAATGGTTTTCGATGGGGGTTCCCGTTGTTAAGAGTTTAAATTCGGATTGCAGATTCATCGCCGCTTGGGAACGTTTGGTCGCCATATTTTTAATCGCCTGGGCTTCATCTAAAACCACCACTTGCCATTGCACTTTTGCTAACATTTCGGACACTTCTTCCTGTTGCAACAGTCCATAGGTGCAGAGAACCAGGTCAAAGGGTTGGAGATTTTCTAAGACTGAACCGCGATCGCCGCTCCCAAATTGAAAGGGATTGAGGGTCGGTGCAAACCGTTGGGCTTCACTAATCCAGTTGGGACAAACGGAAGTCGGAGCCACAATCAGAGTTGGCCCTGCCCCCGCTTTAGTCAGGATTAAAGCCAACGCCTGCACGGTTTTCCCCAGTCCCATATCATCGGCTAAACAAGCCCCCACTCCCCAATGGGCTAAACGAGCCAACCATTGAAAACCTTCCAGTTGATAATCCCGCAAATCCGCTTGCAAGGTCGAAGGCAATTGGGGATCGAGGTCTTTCATTTCCTTGATGCGTTTGATATGTTCCTTCCAGTGGCGATCGCTTTTGAGACTTTCGGCCTCATCTAACATATCTTCAAGGGCAAGGGCCGCTAGGGGATGGAAACGCCGACCTTTACCCTGTTTTTCAGAAAAAGCCTTTAATTCTTCTAATCTTTGACGAAATTCATTGGTTAAAGCTAGAAACTGACCATCTGCTAGGGCAATAAAACGACCAGGACTTTTTTCCATTAATTCCATTAACTGTTGCAAGCCGATGACCAAATTATCATCAATCCGCAATTCCCCTTCAGCCGCGAACCAATCCCGTTGTCGTTGAATATTGAGATTAAATTGCCCAAAACCTGCCTGATGACTGACCCGCAATTTTTCCCCTTCGGGCCATTCAACCTTGACTCCATCCCCCACAGTTTGCAATTCTAAGAGTAATTCTAAGCAATTTTCGGGGTCTTCCAGATACCATTCTCCCCCTTCACTATCGTTAATCACTAAAGTCGGTAACGCTTTAATCGTCTCGTTGGATCGTGCTTTTTCTTCGCTCAGATTACGAGTGGTCTGATAACGTTGACCGTCAATTTCTGTGATTACTGTTTCACCGCCTTTTCCTGGTTGAAAATAGGGGCCAGTTTCCCCAAAGGGCCGAGTCATTAAAGCAACTTTTAATCCGCCTCCCATTGGTAACAAATGGAGATGGGGCAGACTATGGGAAGGCAGTTCTTGAGCATTTTCTAAGCCACCGCCAATGTCAGAATGAACCGTTACTAAACTAGCGACTCCATTAATGGCTGTCAGTACCTTTTCTTGGGCCGATATGGGAACTTCTAGATGATTATTTTTTCCTAAAATAGTGGCAATTTGTTGATGCTGTTGGGTGACGTGAATCACCTTCAGACGGGTTAAACTTTCTTTTAAAACGATGACCTCAACGCCAGAGGAAAGATCGGGCTGAAGTTTTAAAATTAATCGTTCGTTTTTAGTCTTTTTAACCTGAAGTTCAGGTTCCCCTGCCACGACTTCGATTTGTACAATCGGTGTACCATCTAAAAATACTAAAGGATGACCCACTAGGGCAACAAAAGCCGTTTTTTCAAGCTGATATTCTGTCTGTCCGTAATAGCCCACCGAATAGCTTTCTAAATGACTACAAATCTGCCAATCATGGGAAGTAAAATAATTGAAATCGGCGGATTGTTTGGTTAATCTTTTGAGGGCGATCGCTCTTCCTGCTGTCCAATCTCCTTTTTTCGTCCAACTTTGTTCACGGGGAGCGAGGGAACAATTTTTTTCGGAGTAATAAGTCACAAACCAGGCTAAACGTTTCGTGGCGGCGGGGATGATTTCTGCATTTTTAGGAGAGGGTTTACTGATTAAATTGGCTAAGGCATTGAGGGATAATTCCCAATCGCTCTGGACTTTGAGGATATCTAAAATACTGACTCCGCCTTCTTGTTCTCGCCATTCGGAAGCAATGATCTCGTAAACCTTTTGGGAAGACGCATCGCAACGGGCAATGAGTTCAGCCATTTCTGCCGATAACCATTGATAACCTGCTCTATAGGCTTTTTTTTGTAAGGCTTTAGCCTGATTAACCAGGGCCGCTTTGTTATCCTGCTGTAACCAATAGGTACAAATCAGTTTAAAAAAGGTGACGAGGCTATGTTCACCAGCATTGAGGCGGCAACGGTGTCGCAGAAGTTCTAGTTTTCCGCGATCGCCCTGTTGCCATTCTAATAAATAAGTTAAGGTTGTATAAACTTCATCTAAATAGGAATTATCTGACAAATCTACGGCGTATTTAAGATAG
>JBEIFD010000537.1:0-3139 GCA_040382535.1 Merismopediaceae cyanobacterium | reverse complement strand
TCTTTATCTCCTGATGACTAAATTATATTGATTGACTTGCCCTATTTTTGTATTTTGCGGATTCGTCCTAAATCCAAAATTTAATCAGAAGCTTCAATGGTAAGATAGATTCTCAGCGCATATTGCCGATGTAGCTCAGTGGTAGAGTAGTTGATTCGTAATCAATTGGTCGTGGGTTCAAATCCCATCATCGGCTTTTTTCATTAAATTTTGAGTAAAGATGACCCTTCAAATGAGACAATAGGACTTCATTTGTATTGATGTCACTATGAGTCTGAATTGGATTAGTCGTGCGGATCGTTTAAAAGCTCTTCCTCCCTACGTTTTTGCGCGTCTAGATGAATTAAAAGCAAAAGCTAGGGAACAGGGACTAGATTTAATTGATTTGGGCATGGGTAATCCCGATGGTTTTGCACCTCAACCTGCCATCGATGCCGCGATCGCTTCTTTATCCACTCCCCAAACTCATGGTTATCCACCTTTTGAGGGAACTAGCAGTTTTCGCCAGAGCATTGCCCAATGGTATCTGCGTCGGTACGGTGTTGAACTTGATCCCAATAGTGAAGCATTGCCCCTGGTTGGCTCCAAGGAAGGCTTAGGACATTTAGCCTTGGCTTATATTAATCCAGGCGATGTGATTTTAGTCCCCAATCCCTCCTATCCCGTGCATTTTCGCGGGCCTGTGATTGCAGGCGGACAAATCCATCACTTGATGTTAAAAGCTGAAAATAATTGGTTAATTGATTTAGATGCTATTCCTGAAGATGTTGCCCAACAAGCAAAGATGCTCTTTTTCAATTATCCCAACAATCCCACCAGTGCCACCGCACCCAGGGAATTTTATGAACAAATTGTCGATTGGGCGCACCATTACGAGGTAATGTTAGTCCACGATTTATGTTATGCCGAATTAGCGTTTGATGGTTATCAGCCCACCAGTTTATTAGAAATTCCGAGAGCCAAGGAATTAAGTGTGGAGTTTCATACGTTGTCGAAAACCTATACAATGGCGGGTTGGCGGGTCGGCTTTGTGGTTGGTAATACGGATATTATTCAGGGATTACGCACTCTAAAAACAAATTTTGATTATGGGATTTTTCGAGCAGTACAAAAGGCGGCCGAAACCGCGCTCCAGTTACCCGAAAGTTATATTCAAGAAGCTCAACAACGCTATTCCGAACGGCGGGACTTTTTCCTGAAGGGTTTAACGGAATTGGGCTGGAACGTGGTTCCTTCTAAGGCGACGATGTATCTTTGGGTTCCCTGTCCTGTGGGGATGACTTCTGCTGATTTTGCCTTAAATGTGTTGGAAACAACGGGGGTTGTCTTTACGCCAGGCAATGCGTTTGGAGAAGGGGGTGAAGGCTATGTGCGGATTAGTTTGATTGCTGACTGCGATCGCCTGGGTGAAGCGTTGAATCGTTTGAAAAAAGCGGGTATTCGTTACTGTTCTGAAGCATGATTTTAATAATGAAATCTACAAGCAAGAATTCTAATTTTATTGAGAGTAGATTGGAAAGGCTTTCAGCGATTTGGGCTATAGGATGTATGTCGAGACGGTGCGCTGTAGAATTAACTCAACTTACTCGATGATTAAAGATAATTATGCAGCAAAAGGACAGCAAATTACTCTCTATTATATTGGGTGTATTGTGCGTGTACTTACTCGGTTACGCTTATGCTAGGGTATTTATTTTTCACTCTGTGGAACGTTACGCAGGAGCAGAAGGCAAAGGCGATCCAAGACAAGACTACATTGCGAAAAAGGATCGTCCTGCTGGAGAAGGATGGGAGTACCAGTTGTTTTTGCCTGTCATCAAAGCTGAGGAAGGCATTATCAATTACTTCCATAATCTGTAATTTTACATTGTACATTTCTGGAATGCCACCAATGCGATCGCCTATCCCAAATTAAGAAAAAATGCGATCGTTATCATGTTGTTTTTGAAAGAGTGATCATCTGCTATGATCAGTATAATTTTCTTTGCTCAAACACATTTTTTCACTATTATTAGATCAAAATAAAGAAAAAACATGAAAAGTTCTATTATAGTTGATCCAGATATTTGCAATGGAAAACCCATCATCGCTGGAACCAGAATTCCTGTACAAACTGTTATGGAGTTTTTAGGAGCGGGGGATTCCATTGAAGAAATCCTAGAAGAATATCCTTCCCTCTCCAGAGAAGATATTTATGCCTGTCTCCAATTTGCGACAAAATTAATGGCAAATCATTATGAAATCCGAAAAGTCGCATGAATGGATTTTTACTGGATGAAAATCTGCCTTCTAAAATACAGTTTACTCCGTCATTACCGATTATTCATGTTTCAGCTTTAGGCAAAAGTCTCAGCGATACAGAAATTTGGCAATATGCTAAGGAGAAAAATTTAGTAATTATCACTAAAGATGTAGATTTTTCAGACAGGCTAATGCTAGATTCCAACCCGCCTAAAGTCGTTCATCTTCGATTTGGGAATATGCGAAAACGTGAATTTCACCAGTTTTTAGCTCATATTTGGCCACAGATTGAAGAATTAATTGTCAATCACAAGCTAGTTAACGTTTATCTAGATCAAATTGAAGCGTTTAGATAGTGCGATCGCGGTTTTGTTATTTTACGATTAAAGAAGGCGATCGCTCCTCCTCATCGAAGTATAATCTTTAGACTGTTGAACCAGTTAGAATAATGGTGGTCTTTTGACTTTTCAAAAGTCCTCTTAGTCTCAAAGTCCCAATCAACCTAAGCAGATTCAGGTTTCGGCAACGACGAAGGGTGAATTAATAACTCAGCCGTAGAGCGTTTTTCAACCATTTCACGGGTAATCGTACAGCGTTGCACATCAACCCGTGACGGTAGCTCGTACATCACCTCTAACATCAACTCTTCCACAATTCCCCGTAAAGCCCTAGCCCCTGTTTTCCGTCGATAGGCTTCCTTGGCGATCGCAGTAATGGCATCGGGTTTAAAGTCTAAGATTACATCGTCCATGCCCAACAGTTTTTGATACTGCTTCACTAGGGCATTACGGGGTTGGGTGAGAATCGCCACTAAAGTATCTTCATCCAGGGGGTCTAGGGAAGCCATCACGGGAATCCGACCGACAAACTCAGGAATCATGCCAAATTTCACCAAATC
>JBEIFD010000536.1:0-3141 GCA_040382535.1 Merismopediaceae cyanobacterium | reverse complement strand
TTTGGATAAGTGGGTCTATAAATGGCGACCTTTAATGGCGGAATCTGTTCAATCTTTGGAGAAATGGATGGATTTCTGGGGACGTTCTTCTGATAAGGTGGAACGAATAAAAAAGCGTTTAGATTTGGCAAAGGAAGGAGTTATTTCTGATGGAGTGAAACAGTCTCTTGAGGAATATATTATTCAAGAGGAAGGCCGTTTACAGGGGGCTTTAAATCGTCGGGAGGCTTGAATCATTAAGGGACAACGTTGATCGAGGTTTTGCCCGTATATTTAAAAATAATACGGCTTATGTGAGTTAAAACAACTTGTATAGCAGCAATGGTTTCAGCCCACTGCTTTAATTAGATGGATAATCAATTGAACGAGTTTACTGCATTTCAGCCATCAACTCACATCAAGCGTAATCTTTCAAATTCCTCAAACACAACTTCTATTAGACCTTCCGCTTGCAGTTTTTTCTCGAAGTTATCCACCGTCGTGGCATCGGGAATCTCGGCTTCCCCTTCTAGCCCTAAAAATCTTCTAAACGATGCTCGGTCATGAGCTTGATACTCTACTTCTTCATTGCTCAGGTTATAAAGAAATTTTAGCACTAGCATTTTCAGCAGGATTCTTTAACAGGGATTTTTAACAGCGATCGCCTTTGCCAAGGAGAAGCTAAGCTCGGATTTCCCCGCAGGAATAATGACTAACAATTCCTGATCAATTTAAATTAATATTTACGCTCCTGGGGTTCAAAACGGTTGATTACCACCGGCATATAATCAATTTCAATGCCCGTCTCTGCGTAGGCCGCTAGGGTGTGTTGTAAAAATTGACTATCATTGCGCTCGGTAAAATCTTCCCTGGCATGGGAACCGCGACTTTCTTCTCGTTTTAAGGCTGAGGTTAAAATTAATTCCCCCACCACCATAATATTTTGTAATTCCAAAGCCTCAATTAATTCCGTATTCCAATAGGGTTGTTTATCATCTAAATAAATTTGGCTATACTTGGCTTTTAAGGATTGAATTTGTTGTAACCCTTCCTCCATCCGCGATCGCGTTCGGAAGACTCCACAATGCTCGGTCATGCAATCCTGAAATTCCTCCCGTAATTGGTTAATCCGCAATGAACCAGATTGCTCTAACAAGGCTTGTATGGTGGACTGGGCCTCGGAAAGATACTGTTGAGCATCAAAAGTAGGTAAGGAACGGGTTTTCACATATTCCGCTAAACTGCGCCCTGTGCGACGACCATAGACCACACATTCCAACAGGGAATTACTACCCAGACGATTGCCACCATGTACCGAAACACAGGCACATTCCCCCGCCGCAAAAAAGCCTTCTGTTAAACTCTGGGCATTACGTCGCACTCGACCATCGGTATTGACGGGAATTCCTCCCATACAATAATGTACGGTGGGCCGAACTGGCATGGGTTCATTGACAGCATCAATGCCTAACAAACGGTGAGCTTCTTCCCAACAGAACGGAATACGACTCATGATTTTTTCTCGGCCTAAATGACGTAAATCCAAATAGATAAAGGGGCCACCGGCACTACCATCCAAATTCACCCCTCGACCAGCGCGGATTTCCTTGGTAATGGCACGGGAGGTAATATCACGGGGAGCCAATTCCATGCGACTAGGGGCATAGTCTGCCATGAAGCGTTTCCCTTCGCTATTGATTAAATAGGCTCCTTCTCCCCGTACTGCCTCAGAAATCAAGACTCCCACTGGGTATAATCCCGTTGGATGAAACTGCACAAATTCCATATCTTCTAGGGGAATTCCGGCGATCGCCGCCATTGATAAACCATCCCCTGTCGAAGCATAGTCATTAGAAGTTGTATTATAAACGCGCCCATAGCCCCCCGTTGCAAACATAATGGCCTTAGCCCTGACCACTTCAATCACCCCCGATTGAATTTGGTACATAATCAGTCCTTTCGCTTCCCCCTCCTCATAAATAAGCCGCATCACGTACCACTCATCATGAATAATGACACCATTGTGACGCAGATTATTGACTAATTCGTGCAGAATGGCATGGCCGGTTTTATCGGCAGCATAGCAAGTCCGTTTAAAGGAATGGCCCCCAAAAGCCCGTTGAGCAATCTTGCCATCCGGTAAACGGGAAAACAGTACTCCCATATGTTCTAAATCGATAATGACATCGGCTGCTTCTTTGGTCAGAATTTCTACTGCATCCTGATCGGCCAAATAATCCGAACCCTTGACCGTATCAAAGGCATGGGCTTCCCAAGTATCTTCTGCATCGACATTTTGGAGGGTTGCAGCGATGCCGCCCTGGGCCGCGACGGAATGGGAACGAATGGGATGGGTTTTAGCCACGAGGGCAACAGAGGTGTCAGGGTTCAGACGTTTGATTTCTAGAGCAGCACGACAGCCAGCTAATCCACCACCGATAATAACGACATCGTATTCGAGCATTAGGATTTAGAACAATTTTTGAATTGGGCTTGAGGGTTATTCTTAATTATTGTTGATCGTGCCTGACAACGGGGCGAAAGGGCGGAATTTTAAGATATTTTTCCATTCTCTACTCTTTTTGCTAGGTTAAATGTACTTTCCTTGGGGATGATACTGGGGCGATCGCTTTTTTAACAAAAAGAATTACCAACACTTTGGTTGAAAATTGTCATTATTCAAAATTGTCACCGTTTCCCCCGATTGTGCCAACACAAATAAACCTTGACGATAGGCAAATTTAGCCGCTCCTTTTTCAATTTCAATTCCTGCAACGGCTCCATATAAATCTTTTTGAGCATACTCTGGAAAAAATAATCGGAATTGACTTAAATCCTCAACAAATTCCTTAACATCTGTTACACCTAACGTACTTTTAACCTCCACAACTAAAACATGGGCTGCATTTGTCACCAAAACATCAATTTCTAAGGTTTTCTCGTCTGAATGTCGTTTCAAACGTTGAGCAACCTGATGAACAGGAATACCTTTTTTTAAGAACAGCGTTTCACAAGCTGGAGCAACCATATTTTCCACAAATCGGCCCCATTTTCCCCCCAGATCGCCAATTTGCTTGTTAACCTGGGCAATTTCTTTGTTAACTTTCAGACTTACAGCCTGGATTTCTTGGCTGACTTCGCGGATTCTGCGATCTGTTTCCA
>JBEIFD010000535.1:0-3147 GCA_040382535.1 Merismopediaceae cyanobacterium | reverse complement strand
CCCTGATTTCTGGTATTGCTATCGACAATTACCCAATGACATCCAAGAACTGGCTGATCGGTGTTATGAGTTGCTTAAACAGAATTCTCGTTATCCTTCCTTGCACTTTAAGAAAGTGGGACAGTTCTGGTCGGTACGGATCGGAATTCACTATCGAGCCTTGGCGGTTGAAGATGATGGTGAGATTGCCTGGTTTTGGATTGGCTCCCATTCAGAGTATGACCAATTGTTAAGAGGTGGGTAACGTCAGCCAAAATGTCTTTCGGATTGTCCTGCGATCGCTTTTTGGAAGTGTTAAGCTGTGATCGCCGAGAACCGACGAAATAAAAACCCCTAAAAATGCAAAAAGAGGTCACAAAGACCTCCCTTTATCCAATTGAAGACAAAAAAACTAAGCCAAACCCGTGTTAGCTCCAGGCTTTCCAGTCGCCAATTGAACCTTAATGATTTTTCCACCCATTTTCATAATCCGTTGCTGTTCACTGAACCAGTTATCATAGGGGACTAATTTAGTGAAATAAGTATTTTGTAATTCGCGTTGTGTCCGAATGCGACTTTGGCTAGGAACACAAGCGGTAACTTTAAACATCCGCATGGGGTTAAGTTCTCCTTAAAAAAATTGGGGGTCAAAAATAGTCTAAATACAGCAAGGTCGGGAGTCAGAGGCCAATACTAAACGGTCAAAACTCATCTCTTTTCGTACAGATCTAAGCCTTTAACTGACTAGCACTCGCTCTCTTACTCCCGAACCTAGAATTTATTATTAACAACGTTTACAAGTTGCTAATAAGGAGTGTCCTAGCTTAAACCAGAGCTAATATAGTCTAAGTAAACACCCATTTCTTTCCCTGCATCCGAACCGACTAAGCTTGCGGCAACTTCTTTGATTGCTTGGATAGCTTGAACGGTAGAGGAAATAGGAACACCTAAAGAATTGTAGGTTTCTTTCAATCCATTGAGAACACGTTCGTCAAGGATAGAAGGATCGCCTGCCAACATTGCATAGGTTGCATAGCGGAGATAATAGTCGAGGTCACGGATACAAGCCGCATAACGACGGGTGGTGTACATATTGCCACCAGGACGGGTCACATCAGAATACAGTAGGGATTTGGCAACTGCTTCTTTAACGATGGTTGCTGCGTTCGCACTGATAACACCAGCCGCACGAACACGAAGTTCTCCCGTGTTGAAGTAGGCTTTCAATTTATCTAATGCAGAACTATCCAGGTATTTGCCCTGAACGTCAGCAGAGTTGATTACGGAGGTAATTGCGTCTTGCATAGTTTTTTTGTTTCCTTAGATGTTTCTTTGGGTAAAATTTGCTAAATAAAGAAGAATTTGAGCGTTGATAGCCAAAAGACCTAGCTCATTCTTCCGATAACATAGTCGAAATAGCCAGCAGCTTCAGCCGCATCTTCAGCAGACATTAAACCAGAAGAAACTTCTTTCAATTCGCGGATACCTTGAGCAACTGCACCTACGTCAGTCCCTAAAGATTTGTACATTTCCCGTACACCGACTAAACCGATTTCTTCAATGGGAGTAACGTCACCAGCGACAACACCGTAGGAAACTAAACGAAGATAGTAGTCCAAGTCGCGCAGGCAAGTAGCCGCCATTTCTTCGCCGTAAGCATTTCCACCAGGAGAAACGATGTCAGGACGTTTTTGGAACATGCGATCGCCAGCTTGTTTAACAATGGTTTCGCGAGCACCGGTGAGGGTTTCAGCGATCCGTAAGCGAGCGGCTCCAGAAGAGACAAAAGACTTGATTCTATCTAATTCGCCAGGGCTGAGGTAGCGGGCTTCCGCATCAGCATTCACGATTGATTTCGTGACGATACTCATCTTTGGGATTCCTCTCAAAAAATAAAAGTTATGGGTGGTCTTAAGTTGAACTTATTAACCGCGATCGGCTGCTCACCAAGGTTAAAATTTAACGTTTGTATTCAAGCAACCTGCCCAATTATTTTCAGGCATCGCGATCCCCTTCGTCGCGACTTCGTAACAGTTTTTAACATTTCTTTTCAGAATTCTTCTACTATCCCGCCAGCCTCTTGCGATGATTATGCAAGATAGACCCAACAAATTGACCTAAATTGACTCAAAAAAACGACAGCCTTGACAAGGCCCAGTGGGATTCACCGCACACCGCAGGATTTCGGAATGGGCATTAAACCGACATTGGCGATCGCCGATAATCCAGTGACCTTCCCATAAACTGAGTTCCGTCGGAGGAGGAGCAGATTGGACATGGAGAGAAATTTTGCTGAGACGATAACCACTCACTTTGTATTGGTAGTGATGATGACGTTCTAACACAGTGTAAGTTTGACCCTGAATTTCTAAATAATTACCTGGCTGTGGCATCCAATCAAGATGAATTTTCCCCAAGGTCTCTCGATTGGGGCATAGGATTACCTCGGTCGGCAATAACTCGGCTTCCATTGGTTACGGTTCAGTAGAATTGACTGAATTTTGGTTAAGAATCTGAGTCTATCTTAAACTAGAGTCTAATTCAAAGAAGAATCACTATTCTTGACAACGGCGCGAATCTTTAACCAAAAAGCACTAACCGTACACTTAGAGGAAAAATAAAGCTAAGTGACATATCCAGAAATTTATGGACGTAACTGGATTCGAACCAGTGACCCCATCGATGTCAACGATGTACTCTAACCAACTGAGCTATACGTCCGTACAGTTTTATACTATATCACAGCTTAAACACCCAAGGCAATAGGCTGTGAACAACTTTGTCTTGATAAGCAGGATGATGGGACAAAATTAATATTGACTGATTGCTGGTTTTTCTAGATGTCTTAAGGAGCGTTGAGAAATATCGGCATCAACTTACGGGTGAGATAAATATTTCATCGTTCTGTAAATTATGTGAATTAGATTAAATCTTTGCTCTATAAAGCATTTGGAGGTATTATTTAATATTGCTTTTATTGATCAATACCTTTGCCAAAATAAAAGCCTGCAAAAATTTTGGCAAAACTCGCAAAATCCCCCACACATCGATGTTTGACTTGAAAAGTAACACTAAGTCTCAAACCCTTATAGTACAAAGGATACATTAAAAAAAACCTTTCGGAAAACCTTAACGGAATTTTTTAGGATTACTACTTTTGCCAAGCCT
>JBEIFD010000534.1:0-3154 GCA_040382535.1 Merismopediaceae cyanobacterium | reverse complement strand
GGGCGATCGCAACGACAGACCAAAACATCGGGTTGAATCCCAATCGAACGCAATTCTTTCACCGAATGTTGGGTCGGCTTAGTCTTCATTTCCTTGGCGGCAGGAATCCAGGGAATCAGGGTAACGTGCATATAGAGAACATTATTGCGCCCCACATCTTTCCGAAACTGACGAATCGCCTCCAAAAAAGGCAAAGACTCAATATCCCCGACCGTTCCCCCAATTTCTGTGATCACCAGATCGGGATTGGTATTTTGAGCGACTCGTAAAATGCGTTCCTTGATTTCATTCGTAATATGGGGAATCACCTGCACCGTCCCCCCCATATAGGCTCCCCGTCGTTCCTTATTCAGCACCGCCTGATAAATCGAACCCGTTGTCACACTATTGAGGCGAGACATGGAGGTATCCGTAAAGCGTTCGTAATGCCCCAAATCTAAATCGGTTTCTGCCCCATCTTCAGTCACAAAAACTTCCCCATGTTGGTAGGGACTCATGGTGCCAGGGTCAACATTGATATAGGGATCAAGTTTGAGAATAGAAACCGAATAATCTCTAGATTTAAAGAGGCGACCCAAACTCGCAGCCACAATGCCTTTGCCAATACTGGAAACAACGCCCCCCGTCACAAACACAAACTTGGTCATAATCTTAACTGATTTCCTACAAATTCAAACTCACGGTGATAAACCCCCCGTTAATTTTGATACATACTGTTAAATATTACATAAAAAAAGGGATATTAAAGAAATATCGCTGAAAACCTTATACAGCAAGGATTTAATCTAATTCACATGGAACAAAACTAAAGGCACTGGTTCAGCCTAGTTGTTAAATAGCCTGAAAGCTTTATCCTGTAAGGATTTTAGTGTTCAGGGCAAGGCTCGTTGTATCCCTTGCTGCGCAGGGGTGTGATGCAATTCCAATAATCAGACTGAACCAGTGCCTGCGTTTCTGCGTTTGCTAGAAATGCTTTAGTCAATCTAGATGCAATTTTTCCTGCATTTCAATGAAAAGAACATTCCAAACACAATTTTTCAAAACACTTGTCTGCACAGTCGCGATCGCCTCGGCCATCGTCCCTGCTGTTTCAGCCCAGACGGAAGAACCCTTAGCAGGTGGAGTGGTGAATGCGATCGCTCAAAACGTTCCAGATCAAATGATTGAAATGATGACTGGGATGGGCCAACAGGTTATCTCTCAAATTGAGCAAACTCCCTGTGAGAATTTTTCATCTGCGATGCCAGAGAATCATTTAACTGAGAGTCAAAATGCTTTTAAGGAACAAATAACCAGTCAATTCATCAATATCTTTCAAGGATTACTGCAAGATGGGCCGTCATCTCCAGAAATTTTTCGTCAAACTTCTTCATTGATGTTTAATAAATTATCTGAGTGTGCTTTAAAAAAGCCTTGATATTAATCTTAGTAACTTGTCAACTATTTTATCTCATCTCATGTTTATCGATCCAAAAATCAAAAAAATCAGTTTAGGGCTTTTAACTTCTATTTTATTACCGACGAATTTAGTTTTAGCGCAACAAGCTCCACAGCAATTCCCTGAACCTTTTGCCTACCCTACCCAAGGGCAAACCCAGGAACAACAACAACAGGATCATTTTGCTTGCTATAGCTGGGCAAAACAACAAACAGGCGTTGATCCCTCCCAATTATCCACTGCGACCACGACTCAATCTTCCCAACAAGGTCAAGTGGTACGCGGTGCCGCGAAAGGTTCTCTCCTCGGTGTCGTGGGTGGGGCGATCGGCGGAAATGTGGGGGAAGGCGCAGCGATCGGGGCAGGAGTGGGGGCTTTAGCTGGATTATTCCGTAAACGGGAAGAACAACAGCAACAGGCTGAAGTCCAAGCGAAGGCCAATGCGTCGGAACAACAAGGATTACAAACCTATTATCGTGCCTGGACAGCTTGTATGCAGGGGCGCGGTTACACCGTTAATTAATAATTAATTTTTATGGAAGCTCTAAAACGCGAACTCAAGAAAGTTGGCTCTCTCAGTCTTTTTTTCTTCATTGGTTATGGATATATTCTCATTCTGATGAAGCTTTTTCTCAAAGAATTTTCAGTTGATATTAGTATTTTTACCAAGGTTGTGGTCTATGCCCTAATTTCAGCTAAATCTGTTGCGATTATGGATATGACTCCTTGGATGAATCGTTTTTCCGAATCTCCCCGTTATCTTCAAGTTCTTTATAAAACTGCGATTTATACCTTTGCAGTTTTTGTGTTGAGTTTAATTGAAAATCTTTTCCATGCTTATCACGAAGCGAAAGCCTTAGCTCCTGCCCTGACTTTATTCTTAGAAACACGCAGTTTTGATCGTTTCTTAGCCATTCTTCTCTGTGTTCCAACGGTATTTTTAATCCATAATATTTTCCATGAACTTGACTACTATTTAGGCAAAGGTAATCTCAGTAAATTTTTCTTTAAACCACCGCAATCAATTGAATAAATAAGCTTTATGAGTGTCATAAATTGTGCTAACATTTTCTAAGTTTTATTCAGTTGTACGAAATCCAAACAATCTACCAATAATGATGCTTAACATTTTTCAGAAAACTGCCCTAATCTCTGTTGCCACTGCGATCGCTGTTCCCTTGTTTGGAGTTCATCCTGCTTTGTCTGAGCTTCCCAGCATTAATGACGGAATTATGTGTGTTGCCAAGGGAAAATCGGAGAAAGGAGGCAAGATCTACCTCTATACTTCTTTGATCGACAATTCATCAGTTAAACAGAAACAACCTGTGACCGTCACCATTAATGAATCCATGATTGATGTTATCGAAGGGGAAGTAATGGTTGTTAATAAGAAACAGCAAACTGTGACAATTGACGCATTTGGTGCGGCTATGCCTCCAGAAATGCAACCCGTTGGAGTGGCGACCACAACCTATCAGGGAGACTATACTTTTACTGGTAAAACACAAGCAGGTACGCCCGTCAGTTTTACTTTAGAAAAGAATTATCGTATTTTTAAAATCAAGCATGGCAATCAAAGCTTTACTGGCTCCTGCCATTAAATAGACTGATTAAGTCATGGGGACAGCCACAAGGTATCGTCCCCACAATTTAGGACAATTAAGCTTGAATGAACATTAAAACCGCATACGTTTTTCTCTGAATTTCTTTAGTGGT
>JBEIFD010000533.1:0-3172 GCA_040382535.1 Merismopediaceae cyanobacterium | reverse complement strand
TTGCTCACTCGCACACTAGGACTAACAACTTCCATACCAAAGCGTTGTCTGAGAATCTTTTCCATTGAGGGAAGAGCCAGACCTTCCGTAAAACTACCAAATTTTGAACCGAGTCCCCCAATTTGTTTGCCTAATTCTTTGAGTTGGCGATCGGTTGCTTTAAGTTGGCGATCAGTTTCCTTCTGTGCAGTGGTTAATTCAGCGAGGAGTTGCCATACATCATCTGCGGTAGTTGCCATAGATTGTTTGCCTTTGTGATTTTTTCTCTATTGTAATAGATTGTCTGCGATCGCCGTTTTTAGAAATTGGGAAAGCGATCGCTGTATCAAGATTGAACTGAAGCAACTATTTAGACGGCCAAATATTCCGCCACCAAGGTAAGTTTTCCGCCGCTAGAAAATCAATTCTTTTACGAATATCTTCAATTTTCCAACCTGTTAACTTTGCTAACGTCTGAGCTTCTTTTTCCTGACGTTGCTTCACCGTTTGTTTATAATTTTGCGCCGCCGAACAAGACATTTCTCCTCGATAGGGACGACGCATCACATAACGCCCTTGAAAGGTATTTTGATTAGCCGTTGTTTGAAATTTTAAATCTTCAGGAAATTTTTCTCGGCTATAACGAAGATGGAGGCGACTAATAAACACATTAAAAGCATAGGGACTATCCATCCAAAAAACACCTGCTTTTTTTAATTCTTCAGGATTCAGGGGATCAGCAGAACAGGGATCACAATTCGCCATATTCCAGGCATATTCCAAAAACGCAACATTGCGACCCGATCGCTGATAGGCATTTTTAAACATCGCCTTATAAAAACCATTAAATTCCTGTTGGACAAATTCGGGTAATTCAATATCACTAGGAACTTTAACAGTACGATAATTCGTTAATTCTATTGCACCTTGAGGAGAAAGTAAATAAACAATTAAATCTTGATCTCCTTTGGCATTTAACATTCCTAGCCGAATCGGTAACATAAATTTAGAAGATTCATAGGCCATCATTAAAGGGCGTAGAGATTGAAAATCATTTTTAGCATATTCTTGTAAATTAACTTTAGCCACAAAGAATTTTAATCCCTGCTTAATATAGGGTTTTAAAACCTCGTTTGCACCCGATGGAATTTTATAATCATTTTGAAGTAACCAGGTTTCAAGACCATTAGATTCCTTTGCACTGAGGATCAAAATATCGTATTCTCCAACGGAAAATTTTTCTTCAATCGTCACGCCTAAATCCTTCGCTTTACGAGACATGATATTATCACGCACACCACTTCCAGCAGTTGGCGCAGGGGCTGCATCAAAAGTTTCATACGTCCGAGTATCGCAGGGATTAGTATCAAAATATTCCACTAAGCGAGGCGCACTAAAGGCATCTAATCTTTCAATGATTTTGCGATCGCCAATTTGGACTTGTTCTTGTTTGAGAATGACGGGAACGGGAACAACTAGGGCAAAATCTTTAGCACTGCCTTGGTAATCGTTGGCCATCGTTAAAATCGTGCGTTGTTTATCCCTTGCAATAATGACTTGGGAAGCCTGATTATAAAGACTAGTATCGGCTTTTCCCACATAAAATCCACAAAAAGCCCAAGCGGGTTGGATTAGAGAAAAGAAACTCAAAAAAGTTAGACATAACGCTATAAATGATTTGCGGATAGACAGATTAATAACCGTTATTCTTGTTTGTAAAAAGACTAGGATTTTCAGCATATTTTTTAAGATCATGTTGAGTCGGAGAGCAATATTTTGCAAGACTTAGTTGCACTTTTTAAGTAACCGTTTTTTGGATTAACTAAGGGATTAATTGGGGTGATAAAACATTAGATTTCTGCCAAGTAAAACGCGGGAAAAAATATTGAGAGTCCAATAAAATAGTCAAGGGTGATAAACAAAATAAGGCCCAAAACATCGCTGTCTGTAAATAAAGAGTATATTGCAAAATAAATGTTAGGACAGCAATACTAATCGCCCAGATAATTCGCCCTTTGATTGCATTTGGAATAGAACGAGGATCGGTCAACATAAATAGGGCAAAAACTAATAGACTACCACTACTCAAATGATGCAATAAAACTTCGCTATCCCATCCCAGCCAAATATTCCGCACCGCTTCTAAGCTGGCATAAATGCCCAAAAAAACGGCTGAAGTTTCCCATCGCCCTACTTTTTTAAGAACTAATCCACCCGTCGCCAAAAATAAAGCTAAATACCACCAATCCGTTCCCCATTGTCCAGGCGAAACCCAAGCATCTTTGGTTAATGTCAGAGCCGCAATAATACCAAAATTGGCTGGATTAAAAAAGTGTTTTCCCCGCACTCGAAAAATAAATTTACTCGCGATCGCCAATCCCGCCGCCAATAACATCGTCGAGAAATGATTTGCCCGCAACAATAAACAAAGCCCCAAGCCCGTAATCAAGGAACTTTTGAGAGAAGTAAAATCAAACCACTGTTGGCTCATGGTAATTCCAGTAGAGGATTCCGTTAACTTCCAATCAACTCCCTGGAAACTCCAACGCGATCGGGTCAATCCCATCATTACAGTTTGGACAAGCAAACATCCTCCCAGAACAACAGCAACTAACTGAGGTTGAATCGTCCAATCCCTAGTGGCTATGCCTAAAAACAAAAAACTACATAAAAAAAGAATCTGATAATCCCGCGAATCTTGGAAAAACATCAATTTTCTTCATCCTGCTCTTTAAAAAAAGACGCTAAATTGATTAGTCCATGATATTCGCTCTCACGTCAGATTGCGATGTTTGTTAATTTATAGTAACTCTTCCCTAAAAACAAAAAAATAAAGAGTTTAGGGCAGTTAGAATATTTTATTGAATGTAAGCAGTTCGATAAACTTACTGACCTACTTACGTCCCGACAGGACTTTCTTGA
Organism: Merismopediaceae cyanobacterium; assembly: GCA_040382535.1. Taxonomy (GTDB): domain Bacteria; phylum Cyanobacteriota; class Cyanobacteriia; order Cyanobacteriales; family Microcystaceae; genus Snowella. The sequence continues at coordinate 271 of JBEIFD010000533.1, read as the reverse complement.
GCATATCTGCAACATTTTCAATTTAGATTAGTGTTAGAAAATTAAAATCGGAAAGATTAGCAAAAATCTTAAAATATGTTTAAAAAATAGGTTCTAAACCGCGTCAGGTCAGGTTTGTAGAAATCTTCGCTAAAATAGCCTCAAGTCTTTACGAAATAGCGAGTTCAGCAAAACTTTTCAAACACGTTCTGAGAGCCGATCGCCAATTTTTTAATCTAATCTTTTCCCAAAGTTAACAAAAAGTTTATAAATTCTTAATGTTGATCCATTA
>JBEIFD010000532.1:0-3174 GCA_040382535.1 Merismopediaceae cyanobacterium | reverse complement strand
TTGTCTATCATTTCTTTCTTTTTGTTCTATTTGCCACTTCATATTCATTTTCATATTTTCTCTACATTGGAAATCCCGGTCGCGTAAATCCGGCGACTATCAATAGAATAATCCTTCTCTAATTGATCCAGTAACGCGGATACGAAGTCCACATCACTAATATTGGGATGTAGTTTAGGAGTTCCACGACCATCATTCCATTGGCCGTCAATCCCACTGGGATAAACAACAATAAATTTTTCTTGTTCTGCTAATTGATTAAAAGAGGTTGTCCTCGCAAATCCTTTGCCACTACCAATACCACCACCATGAAATCCTAAGACTAAAGGAACAGCTTGCCCCGCACGATAGGAACTCGGCACAAAAATAAAATAATTGCGGGTCATTCCCCCAGACGTGACACTGCCTGCTTGTAAACCACTATCGCCACCATTTCTAACTCCTTGAGAGGGAGATAACTGCCCATTCTGCGATGGCGCGCCCTCTTGCATCCGCTCTCGAATCCGTTCTCGAATTCGTTCTCTTATACTACCACTAGGACTTTGGGGATTAGGACTCTGAGCACAAGCATAAAGCTCAAAGGAAATGATAGTGAGTAAAACAACTAGTAATATCGAGACTTTATTTCTGACGGGGTAATTCATAAGAAAAGGATGGGAGTTTGGAAACTCAGTGTCTTTAGACCTGAGAGGAAAAACGCAGATCGGGAATTTATTCCCCGTGTTCTTCTAATTGGCTGCATGATGAGGGTCTTCAATATATTTTTTGACCGTTTCACTACTGATGTTACCCGCAGTGCTAACAAAATAGCTACTTGTCCACAGACTAGGTAATCTCAATAAATGAGGAAATTCCTTTCTGAGATGATGACTTGATCGCCCCTTAAAAGCCTTCACAACGAGATGGGGAGCATCAGAGGGTTTCACGGCAACGAAAAGATGAACATGATCTGGCGCAACTTCTAATGCCAGTATATCCCACCCTTTTTCGAGGGCTAGTTCCATAAATATCTGTCTAGTCCTAGTTGCCACCTCTCCCACTAAAACTTGCTTTCTCCGCTTTGGGATAAAGACAAAGTGGTAATTAAGCAAGAACTTAACGTGGTTGTGGGTTTTATATTCTGGTAGTAGTAACATAATTGCCTTGTAGATTACCCTTGACACATCTACTGTAATTCGCTAGGCTTGAATAGTCAAACAAACAGGTCGAGCAAGTGGCAAAACCTAAGAAAATGATGGGAGTCCAGCAAATCCTGTTAAGCCCCAGCAAGGATACGAAGGTAATCCTGGAATATGTCTGCTCGGAGTCTAATAAGCTGCATAACTGCGCGGTTTATTATGCTCGCCAGGTCTGGTTCAAAAGTCGTCGTTTTGTCTCTGGATTTGAGCTTGTCAACGAGATGGGAAAGAATAGGCACTTCTCAGCCCTTTCCTCTGAGGCTGCTGTTCAAACCTGTTTATCGGTCGGAGAATCAATTAGCTCTTTTGCCAGGTTACTCTCACAATTCAATAAAGGTGAGTTAGAACAGAAGCCTCGAATGCCCAATTATCGGAGGACTGGCTATCAAGTTGTATCTTTCCCTAAGCGATGTTTGAAATTAGTCAACGGACAAGTAAGATTGCCGCTAGGCTTGCAGACAAAAGCATGGTTTGGGTTAAAGGAGTTTTTTATTCCGATGCCGTCTAACCTTGACTTTGATAAAATCAAGGAATTGCGTATCTTGCCCAGAAACAATTGTTTTTATGCTGAATTTGTTTATGCAGTTGAGCCGATTAAAAACGGATTTGCGCTATCGAGGGTATTGGGGTTAGATCACGGAATAAATAACTGGTTAACAGGAGTAAGCACTGTCGGCACTAAATTCATTATTGACGGCAGACAGATAAAATCCATTAACCAATGGTACAACAAGCAAGTCGCTAGGTTAATGACCGACAAACCAAATGGGTTTTGGTCTAATCGTTTAGCTTCATTGACTGAAAAACGAAATCGCCAAATGCGAGATGCAATCAATAAAGCTGCGAGGCTTGTAATTAATCACTGCATTGAGAACCAAATTGGAACCATTGTTTTTGGATGGAATCAAGGTCAAAAGCAGAAGGTTAATCTAGGCGACAAAACTAACCAAAATTTTGTTCAAATTCCAACTGGGAGACTAAAAGAACGAATCAAGCAACTATGCTTGTTGTATGATCTTCGGTTTGTTGAAACAGAAGAAAGTTATACGTCTCAATCCAGCTTTTTAGATGCCGATGAGATTCCTGTGTACGGTGAAAAACCCGATGAATGGAAGTCTTCAGGTAAGCGTATTAAAAGGGGACTGTTCCGAGCGGCTGATGGTTCTGTGATTAACGCAGACTGTAATGGAGCGGCCAATATTTTACGAAAGGTAGCGGTAACACTTGGGCTTAACCTAAGTGGAATCAGTAGAGGTGCTTTGACTACACCTTTGAGGCTCAGATTTTGGGCTATTCAAGAATCTCAGTGTCTTCAGACCTGAGAGTGTCAAAAGTTAGTCATGAGCAATGAAATTTGCCAGTTTATCGTCGCTTCAGCGCGGTAAGGATGTCAACAACCCATTATTTAATTGCATTACAGCAATTCTAAATTTGCGCTGTAACAAGGGTTTCAGGTTTTAGTTCGCGTAATATGGGGTAAAATTCAACGAGATTAACAAGTTCATTTTACGAGTCTTCCGGCTTTTAGGCACAGTAGTACGTGTAGAATTGCCCCAAAAACCCCCTTTGAAATGTTCTTTAAATCCCTAAAAGGCTTGCTGTGTCTAAAACTGAGAATTGCTGCTTTTGGTAGCATCTGATTAAAATACAAGAATCCTGATCAATGATTCTATGACGACTCAATGTTTAAATCCTGATTGTTTGGCGGTTAATGCTGAAACGCACCGTTTTTGTCAGAAGTGCGGACAGAAGCTTTGGCTCAAAGACCGTTATCAAGCTCTCAAACTCATTGGTCAAGGTGGCTTTGGTAAAACTTTTTTGGCGATCGATCACGATAAGCCATCGAAACCCCGTTGTGTGATTAAGCAGTTTTTCCCGCAAGGTCAGGGAACAGCAGGGTTGCAAAAGGCAGCAGAGTTATTTGCGGAAGAAGCCAAGCGGTTAGATGAGTTGGGCAATCATCCTCAGATTCCAGAGTTATTGGCCTATTTTATCC
>JBEIFD010000531.1:0-3183 GCA_040382535.1 Merismopediaceae cyanobacterium | reverse complement strand
GGGAATACCGAGTTTATATAATTTTTCTTCTACATCCTGCATAAAGACTTGAACTCGCTCAGGAATCGCACCAAAATAATGGTCATCAAATTGTTGACCCTTGGCTGGAGGTTTCCCAAACAGTGTACGTCCAGACAATAGGATATCGGGACGGCTATTGGCAAAATTAGCATCAATGAGAAAATATTCCTGTTCTGCACCGCAACTGGAGTTAACGGGAGCCACTGTGGTATTGCCCAATAATTTCAAAACCCTGGTTGCCGCTTTATTCATCGCCGCATTGGAACGCAATAGGGGCGTTTTTTTATCCAGAGCTTCCCCTGTCCAGGACACAAATACGGTGGGAATACAGAGGGTAGAGCCATTATCTGTTTCCATCACGTAGGCGGGGCTGGTCACATCCCAGGCGGTATAACCCCGTGCTTCAAAGGTGGAGCGAATGCCGCCATTGGGGAAAGAAGAGCCGTCGGGTTCCCCCTGAACGAGAACCTTACCCGCAAATTCGGAGATTACCGAGCCATCGCTCTGAACGGAAATAAAACCGTCATGTTTTTCCGCCGTTGCGTTGGTCAAAGGGTAGAAAACGTGGGCATAATATAACGCTCCTTTGGAGACTGCCCATTCTTTCATCGCAGACGCTACTACATCCGCGATCGAAGGATCTAGCTTTTCACCATTATGAATGGTCTTTTTGAGGGATTTAAAAACATCTTTAGGAAGACTTTCCTGCATTTTACTCAGGGTGAAAACATCGGAAGCCCAGAGTTCCTCTAGCCGTTTGGGCGTTTTGGGCGGCATGGGTTCTCGATTAGTAATTTCATAAATAGCTTGCAGACGGGATTCATTTCCACTCATAATTTTTTCTCTATTATTAAAGCAACCTGGGTGATCATACTTAAAACAGGAATACCATTTGGTCACAAATACTACCGAAAATCTAAAAACGCAATGAAGTTAACTGATATGGATAAAGGATAAAAGTCGGTATTCTCAATAGATTCTGGCATCCTCTCCCTTCTACCTTAAATACTCTCGGATTCTTTTTAATCATTAGACATACCCAAGATGCGCTGACAAACCTTGGCAATTTATACAAAATGTTAAATAAGTAGGTTTTAATACAAATATTGACAGGAATTTATCTAATATCGAATAGGTTGCATTTATAAGTAGCGAAATTTCTTATAAAGATCATAAATCTAGGAAAATTCACAAAAAAACCGATGAATGAATTAATGACAAATGGCTCCCATGACCCCACTCAATTAACAGACAAGAAAAACAAGAAGTTGCCAAAAAAATCAAAAAAATCAAAAAAAATCAAAAAAAATAAAGCAAAACAAGATTCAGCGATCGCACTAAATCCTAAGATTCTAGAACCCGTTGTTGAAACAACTGACACCCCATCAGAGAAACTGTCCAAGAAGTTGTATGAAAAAGAACTAGTGCGGCTTCAGGTCGAACTGGTCAAAATGCAGTACTGGATCAAGCACGTTGGTCTCAAAGTGATTATTGTTTTTGAGGGACGAGATGCGGCAGGTAAAGGGGGGACGATCAAGCGCATTACTGAGCCGTTGAATCCTAGAGGCTGTCGGGTGGTGGCTTTAGGAACGCCTTCTGATCAACAGAAAACTCAATGGTATTTTCAACGGTATGTTGAACATTTTCCTTCAGCAGGTGAAATCCTTCTTTTTGACCGTAGTTGGTACAACCGAGCAGGGGTTGAACAGGTCATGGGTTTTTGTACGAAGGAGCAATATAAGGAGTTTCTCAATTCCTGTCCTGAGTTTGAACGGATGTTGGTGCGATCGGGAATTGTGCTTTTGAAATATTGGTTTTCGGTCAGTGATGAGGAACAAGAAGTGCGTTTTCAGTCGCGATTATCCGATCCTGCTCGTCGCTGGAAACTGAGTCCGATGGATTTGGAGTCGCGCGATCGCTGGGTAGAATATTCCCAGGCAAAGGATAATATGTTTGCCCACACCAATATTCCTGAAGCTCCTTGGTTTACGGTGGAAGCGGATGATAAAAAAAAGGCCAGACTCAACTGTATTCGGCATATTTTAAGTAAAATTCCCTATGAGGATCTGACTCCAGAGGCAATGGAACTTCCGCCGAGAAAGATGGCTTCCCCCGATTATGTGCGTCCTCCTCTCAATGAGCAGTTTTTTGTGCCGCACTATTATTAAGACCCTATCAAATGCTTTATATTTAAACCTGTTCTAGGGTAACAGGGGTAAGGCATTTGAGAAAAAAACGACCGATCGCGATTGATTTGTTTGCGGGGGCGGGTGGCCTGAGTTTGGGCTTTGAGCAGGCGGGTTTTGAGGTGGTGGCGGCTGTGGAGGTTGATCCGATTCATGCGGTCATTCATAAGTTTAATTTTCCTCGCTGTGTCGTTCTGCCCCAATCCGTCGCTGATTTAACGGGAGAAAAAATACGAGAGGCGGCTAAAATTGGCGATCGCGGCATAGATATCGTTTTTGGCGGCGCACCGTGTCAGGGTTTTTCACTGATTGGTCAACGAGCCTTTGATGATCCGCGTAATCAATTGGTGAAGGATTTTGTTCGCTTAGTCAAAGAACTGGATGCGTCCTATTTTTTGTTTGAAAATGTTAAGGGTTTAACCGTCGGTCGTCATCGTCAGTTTTTAGAAGAAGTGATCACGGAATTTGCGGCCATTGGTTACCAGGTGCGATCGCCTTGGCAAGTGTTAAACGCCTCGGCCTATGGGGTTCCCCAGGAACGGGAGCGTCTAATTTTGTTGGGGGCAAAAGCAGGATTAGAGCTACCCAGTTATCCCCTTCCTTTTACGCGATCGGCAGGTAAAAACAAGGGAAACTTACCCATTGGCCCAACCTGTGAAGATGCCCTGGGAGATTTGCCCGAAGCGGAAGACTACGAAGTTTTAATTGATCAAGATGAAGTTTTAATTGATCAAAATGAAGTTTTAATTAATCAAGATTATGTATTAACGTCTAATTGGGGTAAACCAAGCCCTTATGCCCGTCAAATGCGTTGTCTGGAAGATAAATTTTGGTATTTTGGCTATCGTCGTCCTTTTGAACCTGATTTGCTGACCGCGAGTACCAGGACTCACCACACAGCGATTTCTCGTCGTCGCTTTGCCGCTACTCCCCCAGGCACAACGGAACCCATTTCTCGCTTTTTTCGTTTGCCCCG
>JBEIFD010000530.1:0-3191 GCA_040382535.1 Merismopediaceae cyanobacterium | reverse complement strand
GAAGAAGCCAAGCTACTCCGCAGAACTTGAGTCGGCGCAATACTGAGTACGGACAATTGGGAAGCAACTTTTGAAGGATGTTTAACAATTTTTGACGGCATCAGTCCAAATTTCCAAAAAAGACAATAATTTTAGAATAGGTTAACAGAAAATCAGCCTAAATGGCAACATTCCGCTAGATCATTACCCTACTTAAAAATAACACTGAAATTTAAGTAATGCAGAGAGATTAAAAAAAATCAGTCAAGAAATTAATCATAATTTTCAGAAATAACCGATGTTATCCTAAAAACAATATCTTAGGCAAGAATAGACAATAAATAGCTCAAGGATTTTTTTCATACAAATATCTAACCATGACAACCCAACCAATGGATCGATTTGATTTGGAAACAGATCTTCGTCGGGCCTTAGAGCAGAATGAATTTTTAATCTATTATCAACCGCAAATTAATCTAAAAACTGGTCACGTAGTCGGTTTAGAAGCTCTTTTACGGTGGCATCATCCCCAATTGGGACTTGTTTCTCCTATTGATTTTATTCCCCTAGCAGAAGAAACGGGATTAATTGTTGAGATTGGTCGCTGGGTATTGAAAACAGCTTGTTCTGATTATCAGTGTTGGCAAAAACAGCAAAATTTCCCCCTGATTCTCAGTGTCAATTTATCCATACGACAGTTCCAGCATCCAGGTTTAACCCAGAAAATTTTTCAGATTCTCGAAGAAACGGGTATGAATCCCCACAACTTGGAGTTAGAAATCACCGAAAGTTGGATGATGCAGGATGTTCAAGGGGCGATCGCGATTTTAGATAAATTAAATAAAGCGGGAATCAGAATTGCGATTGATGATTTTGGGACGGGTTATTCTTCCCTCGGTAAGCTCAAATATTTGCCCATTAATACGCTCAAAATTGATAAGTCTTTTATTGATGATTTGGTCAATGAAGGAGCAGATCTGGCGATTATTCAATGTATTATCAACTTGAGTAAGGGACTTAATCTCAAAGTTATCGCAGAAGGCGTTGAAACCCAAGAACAGTTATAAAAATTGCAGATCCTGGGTTGTGATTTGGGTCAGGGTTATTGGATTAGTCCGCCGATACCATCTGATGAAATAATGACGTTTTTATCCAGGTATCCAAGCTTGAGGAATAAGATCCAATCCTTTTCTCCCGCGATCGCCATCCATCAGGGAGAACTGTTTAGCCGTCTTGAACGTACTAACCTAAAACCGCATCAATTATCCTGCACAGACCATCTCATCCAGATCGGCAACCGTCTGTATTTTGATCATTGTTTAGCAAAAGAATGGAAACGACACCAGCGATCGCGGGTACAATTATCGTTAATTCTCTGTGATATTGATTACTTTAAGCAATTTAATGATAGTTATGGTCATTTAGGGAGAGATAGCTGCTTACAGGCGATCGCGGAGGTGATGCGTTCTGTTGTCAAACGTCCCACCGATCTGATTGCTCGCTATGGTGGAGAGAAATTTGCGTTGATTCTTCCCGATACGGATTCCCCAGGGGCTTTGCACTTAGCCCAGATGATTGGCGCAGGAGTCAGAAAGTTAGAAATTCCTCATTATCAATCGCCCCAAAGCATTGTCACTCTCAGTTTAGGGTTAGCGACTTTGATTCCCCGTGCTGAATTAGACTGGGATTTCCTGATTTCTTCTGCGGAGCAAGCCCTCTACCAAGCTAAGGATGAAGGTCGCGATCGCCGTTTAACTATCCGAACTTCTCTCGTAAAAGATAAGGCCAACACGGTTAATGTGATCAATTAAATCGAGATTCTCAATATCCTTAAAAATAGATATATCGAAACTATAGGGCAATAAGAGATCATCAATTTGTATGTCAATTTTCGACAATTGAGCATAACTAATATTTTCGCCGATTAAAGTTAAGTCAATATCAGAACCATTGCGATAATTTCCCTTAGCGCGGGAACCATACAATAATACTTTTTGAATATTGGGATACTGAGAAAATACCGCAATAATCTTTTCAATTGTAGCTTCTTTTAAACCAAATCGATTGGTAATATTTTCAGCTTTCATTTTCCAAAATCTGCATTTTTTCTTCTAATTCTTTAAATAAAACAAAAAATTGAGTGGTAATATTTTCCGCGATCGCTTTTGCTGTGACTTTATTATAGGTATGACTCGTTTGATTGCGGTCTTTAATCATATTCATCCAACTTTCACCATCCTCAATTAAACCAACACTAAAAGCAATGCGGGTCGCATCCCTAGCACCATATATATCTTGAGTTCCCTGATCACACAAATAATCTCGTAATAGATTCCAAGCAAGTTCATGAGTGTATTCAAAGGATTGAATTAAACCCTGTTCTTCTAGTTCATTTAATTCTCCTTTTTCGATGAATTTTGTGAGTTGCGCTAGGGCTTTCTTATAGTTAGAAAATCTTTGTTTCCAACGAATATCGGACTCTCTCATTCGGACAAACTCCTAGATTATCTAAAAAAGTCGTCATTATTAACTCATTTAGTGATTATTCTAACTCTGATTGGCCAAACAACACTATAGAATGCTTGGAATAATGCTGTTAGGCGATCGCATTTTAGAATTCAGTTTAGGTAAGCCGATCGCATTTTACAAATTTTGTTTTATATAAAGGCGATCGCTGTTCGGGATGTGGTAAGTGTGCGATCTCGATAAAAAATTTGCTGCAATTATTACAATACAAATTAGATGGAAATTTCGGCATAATCGCCAAGTTTAATTTCATTGATAACACCACAAACTTTGTCGGTCTGTGTCCGAATTCTTGGCCATGAAGTTGAGAGCAAAACAACAATAGCAATCTGGCGATCGCTCAAATTTTGTTGATAGCGCAAATTCCGATCCGTTGTCACAAATATTTGATATCCCTTATCTTCAGCAGATTTGAGTAGATCTCCATTCGACAAATTAGACCATCCTTCCTCATAGGCTGTTGTCACAGAATGTTCTGTCAAATATCGTCGCAAAGGTACAGGCGTTCCCTGATCGAAAAGAATTCTCATAATCTAAGCCGCGACGGCCAACATATCAAGCTCATAGTTCAGTACAGCCTCGACCTGCGATCGCTGTACGGGCGGAAACCACTCCAAAAAATCTTCTACTGTTGCACCATCACGTAAATTTTCAAACAATGCCGAAACTGGAACTCGCGTCTTCCG
>JBEIFD010000529.1:0-3197 GCA_040382535.1 Merismopediaceae cyanobacterium | reverse complement strand
TTTTCCGTATGGTCAATCTTTCCCTCAACCAATCTTCCTAGACAGTCAAAACAGGAACCCGCACGGCAAGAATAGGGAAGATCCAATCCTTCCTCCTGGGCAACGTCGAGGATTAAGTCATCTTCACTCACCGCGATCGTATGGTTGGTGCCTTCGGCTTCGTTGATTAAGGTAACGGAAAAAATCGAACTCATAATTTTTAAAAAGAATTAATTACTAAGAATTGTATGGTTGAGTTTCAGTGCAGGGAGCATCAGTTCAACCTCTTCAGGTTTAAGAAATTCCTTAATCGTTTCCTGAATAACGGAATAAGTAATATTCGTGTACTTATCGTATTTAAAGGCACGGACGATAGTTTGATACCAAATCAAAAGTCCTTCTCGTAGGCGATCTAGGTCATTAAACAAAATTGCTGTTGCCGAACAACGGAAAACATTGGTCATATCCCGTCGGCAAATCTCAGAAACATCGCGATCGCCCATGTGGAATACATCTTGCTTAATGCCCCGTTTAGCCGCTTCCCAACGGTAAATAATTTGCTCTTCGTGTTCCCGAATGGTTTCATAGGTACTGACGCGAGTTTCGATCGTATCCAGATAATCATCGAGAAACTTCAATTCATCATCTGTAGCGTACCGTCCATCGGCATCAATACTTAAGCGAGTCAGTTGTTTAAACATCAGCCTTAATTCCTTTTTTAAGAAGTGTGAAAAATCTGTAACCCGTCATTCATCCAGCATTAGATTATTTTAAGCATCGCGGGTTTTTGCTAAATAATCAGAAGCCTCTACCTGGGTATCCTTGAGTTGAGTAATCATAGAGCGAGTGATTAATTTTCCTGCCTCAACGAGAACCGTACCAGTAATCGGATGGAGAATATTTTCCTCAGCGCGACGGCCAATTAAATCTTCAATATTCTCAATTTCACTGATATACATCCCTGAAGGCACTTCGACCACAACCCCTTCACCCAAAACCCGTGCTTGACAGGCTAGGCGAGAAAATTTAGTACAGGTCGTAATCACTTCTAGACTTCGGAGTTCCCGTCGGTTCACAGGAGATAAACTTTCCATGCCCTCGGTGATATAGACGTGGCAAGTGGCACACATTCCCCGCCCCCCACATTCTTTCATCACACTCAAATCTTTTTTGAGAAGCGCGGAAAGGAGGTTATCGTTGGTTTGAATAGAAACTTCAACGTTAATAGGGTCGAGTTTGATGAGTTTAGCCACAGTTTGAATCTCCTCGCTTTAGATTAAAAAATTCTGGATGAATTTATTATCTATGATTTTAATTTTGTTGGCGACAGAGTAATTCCATAATCGTTGCATGGTCATGGCCTTCTTCTAGCCAAGCAGAAACCGATTTAACGCGGTCTTTCATGCCGATAATAAAGGTATTATTCTCAGCCCCCAGGGATTCACAGGTCGTCTGGACACAGTGGAGGTCTTGACCCGTTAACTGGCTAAAAAACGAACTTAAAATTCCTGCTTCCAGAAATCCCATCGGCCGTTTGCCCTGGGGAGCGTTCGCAATATAGGCAGAATTCATCACCTTAGCGACAATAAAACCCTGTTGATAATATTTGAGGTCAATGTCGAGAACACCCCAACCGTGAGTCTTCCAACACTGTTTCAAACATTGCAGGAATTGGATCATCTCCATTTGAGCGAGGGGTTTTTCGTAATAGCCCGCCAATTCATCGGCAAAGCGATTATAAAAACTTTTTCCCCAGGAACGACCACAGCTAAAGAGTGCAATCCCTGACCCTGAGCCTAATTCTTCTTCTAGGGCCGTAAAAAGTCCTTTGAGCAAAGTATCAGGAATAGCTAACAAACGAGCACCACTACGATTTTCTAATAAACCAAATTCATTGTCTCCCTGGAGATAGGCATCGGGCGCGAAGTAATTGCCCTTGAGGGGACGGTTTTTGAGGAGGTTGTTAATGTCAATCATGCTTTATCTCCTGCCATTGCAAGTTGGGGGGATTGGGGAGCCGCTTTCGCCAATAGAACCGTTTCAGATTGGGTCAAAAAGGGTTTTAGTAGATTAAATCCTTCGGCAGACAACACTTTTTGGAGATGTTCGGTCAAAATCTCGGATAAACGGGTTTCGATCGCCCTGAGTTCGTGAGCTTCAATCATTTCGGTCAACCACTCTAGGAGTCGATATTGGAGATATTCAGGATTGCTGAGTAACATCGCCATCGAGCTATAACGGAGGGTGCTGATCCAGTGACATAAACACTGTTCTAATTTTTGGGTCGGCTCTTCAGGAAAATCTGCTTCTAAACGGTCTGCTACGGCTTGAAAAATCTCCGCTTCGTTGTCTCGTAAATAGCGGTAGGTTTCTAATCGTTTACCTAAAAGACCAATATGTTTTTTCAGAGCCATCATTTCCGAAGGAATTAGGTAGTGATCCTCGGCACGGTGAAATAATCGTTCAAAATCTTTTTGCATGATACTCCTGAGATTCTTTAAAACTTTAAAATAGGTCAGATAAATGGTCTAAATCAATTTCAGAGGAAGGACGGGCAAAGCTAGGGACTTTTTTCGTCGTTTCGGGCGCGATCGCCGATCTGGCGTTAAAACTTCCCTGCCAATTGATAAAACGCATAAACTCCGCAACGGGTAAGGTTAAGGAAAATTCAGCGGTGGGTCGTAGGGGTTGAGCAGGAGAAGCGGCTTTGGAAGTAATAACCTCTCCTCGCCAGTTCGCTTGACCGAGAAAATCTTGAACCTTGAGACAGAGCAGAGAAGGCACATCAGCCGTTTCTTCCGTGACGGTGGGTTCTAGGGTGGGGGATTCTCCCGTCCAGTTATAACCTTGAAAAAAATCTTGAACGCTCAACCCTGCCCAAAGGCTTTGGCTGGTCATTTCAAATACGCCCCTTGACTTAAACGACCTTCGATATCTTTGGCATTCGCCCCTTCATTGAGCCAGAAGGTTGCTGAATCGATGCGGTCTTGTTTGCCAATTAAGAATTTACAATAGGTTTCGCCCATTGCATAACATTGGATTTCAATGCAGTTGAGGGATTTTTTGACTAAGCGACTAAAGAATCCTGCGAGTAATCCTGCGTAAATATGACAGACGGGTTTGCCCACATCTCCCAGGGTGCGCGCGATCGCGGAATCAAAAATATCCACAAACAAAAAGCCATTTTTCTGTTCACTGAGATCAATCGCCCAGTTACC
>JBEIFD010000528.1:0-3211 GCA_040382535.1 Merismopediaceae cyanobacterium | reverse complement strand
CTAATGCAATCAATTCCATTACTGATGAAAATGCTCTTAATTGGTTCCAACATTGTGGTCTCTACTTTGAGCCTTTGAGATAGCTTTTTCGTAGTGCGTTTGATCGGAAATTGCTGTAAGGTGGATTCTTCAATGTTTTCAGTCTGTTCATCTTGTCTTTGTCAATGGGGTTAAGTCTTCTATTCAACTCAATGACAAACAAAATTTGATTTTGCAGTTTCTTGGCTCTTCTTCTACGCAATATTATTTTTTGTCTTAAATAACCTGCTGAATGTGGGATCTAAAAGTGATAATTTAAAATCTCTACAGGATAAAATGCAAGAATATCTCGAAAATGGTAGTCAATTAGGCTGGTTAATTAATCGCCAAGATAAAAAAGTTGAAATTTACCGTCAAGGTCAGGCAGTTGAAATAGTAGAAAATCCGACAAACCTATCGGGAGAAAATATATTGCCAAATTTTATACTCGATTTAATACCAATGTGGTAAATTGCTTGTGAATTAATGAGATTTAATTTGGACTAAATCATCTAATTCACTATACTCTGGCAAATTAATCTCAATTTGTTTGCCGTTACGAATAACAACGCGATCGCTTTGGGGACGAGAAAATAATTCACTAAAATAACGAGCTTTAAAAATAATCAGATCTGCTATTAATCCCTTTTCAATTTTGCCTAAATTGGGTAAATTCATCAACTCAGCAGGAGTTTTCGTGACGCTACTGCACCAATCGCCGTAGGGGGTATCTAAATGGGCAATTCTAACGGATTGATTCAAAACTTCCAAACCATCATGATCGCCAAAAGCAAAGAAAGGATCGCGACAATTATCACTGGCAAAAGCAACAGGAATTCCCGCTTCTTTTAACTCATGAACCCTGGTAATTCCTCGCCAAAGCGGAGTTCGATTGTTTTGTCGATCCTGTAAAAATAAATTACACATGGGCAAGCTAACAATGCCAATTTTTGCTTCTTTAACTAGAGCCAAAGTTTGCTGAACAATCTCTAAGGGTTGAACCGCTAAACTACAACAATGTCCACAAATAATAGAGCCTGTAAATTTATTTCTGAGGGCGGCTTCGGCAACTTTATATAAACAATTAGAATCTGGATCATCATTTTCGTCAACATGAAAATCTAGATCTAAATTTCGTTCTTTTGCGAGTTGAAAAACTCTATCTAATTGATTATCTAAATCTAGACTCGCATAGGCAACTCCCCCTAAAATCGTTCCTAGTGAGGCCATTTTATCAGCAAGTTTAACGCCTTCAGCAGTCTGGAAATAATCTAAACTGACGAGACAAACGGCTTGTAAATTTATTTTATCTTGCCATTCTTTTTGTAAGCTTTGGAAAATCTCAAAAGCGATATCTCCTTGAGTTTTAAAGGCATCTAAATGAGTCCTCAGTGCAATTGTTCCGTGAGCATAACTACACTTTAGTCCGAACTCCATCCGACAATAAACATCATCAGCTTGATAATATTTTTCGACATCTTTAACAATAGTTTTTAGGGCAGAGTCAAAGGTTCCTTCCAGATTCGGCGATCGCTCCCAGAGATGACCTTTATCGAGATGGGTATGAATATCAACAAAACCAGGAAAAATAATCTTTTTTTCTAAATTAATAAAAGGAATATCAGGTTTAGTTTCAGTATGCTTAATAACTTGTTGAATAATCCCTAACCTAATTTCTAGGTCAACATTACTCAATCCTTCTCTTGTTTCAGCGACAAATTGAGTTTGATCGAGTAAGCAAACAGGAATATGGGCATTTTTTAACCAGTAATGGGATTGATTAATTCTCGACAGGAGCATAGAATTTTAAAGAGAGAATTTTGATTAATTGAGTAAGGATAATCAGAGCAGGCGCGATCGCGGCTTGGGTAAGATCGGAAAACGTTTCTCCAAATTCAAAGTTATTAGTCGGAATTGTCAGTAACCAAGCGGAAGGGCATTTATGATATAAATTTTTACATAAAGAAAGTAACTGTTCAGGATTACTGGTATGACCCAAAGGGGTTTTGTCCTGACTCGGTTCTAGGGATTGGAGGGTAATTTCGTCAGTTAAAGAGGCGATTGCATCAATAAAAATGACGGCTTGGGCTTCGGTAATTTCTAACACTAATTCGGGCGTTAATTGATGAACAGAAAGAGTCTTTACTAAGGGCAATTGCTGTTGATCAATGATTTCTGCTAGATACCGTCCCACACCGTCATCACTGCGTAGGTTATTCCCATAACCAATGTTCAAAATGGAGAATGATTGCATTAAAAAAACGAGTTTAAAACTTATCGCCCATTTTCCGAACTCCATTTAGTAGCATCACCAGTCCACTAAACAAAATCAAAAAAGCCAAACCGCCTAACATCCAATCTAAAGAACTATTGGGTTCCATTACTGTTCATCTCAATCTTTTTAAATTTATTTACTAAAATTAGCTTATCCTATGGTTGTTTAGCTGGTTGTTGAACATCTTCTCCTAACATTTTTTTGACTTTTTCTTGGAGGGCAGGATCTTGCTGAATGGTGCGTTGTATTTGACCAAATCGTTGTATATCTAGTCCCTGGGAGATAATAGCTTTTTCTTTTTTGGGGATAGACTCTTCGTCGATTTTCTGGAATTTAACAATGATTTTCTCAAATTTTGTATTATCGTCAGTCGAAAGTGGCTCATCAGAAGGCGTTGGAGATTGTTTTTGCTTCAGAATGACCATAAATCGTTCTGGGGTTAATCCTTCTGATTTAATCGCCTGCACCATTAGACCTTGGGACTGTTGTTCAATGTTTTTCCATCTTTTTTGCACCTGGACAAATTGCTGTAACTCCAAGGCGGGAATACTGGAGGATGCGGTTGATTGAACCTGGCCTTGGTAAATCTGCCCTTGAGATTGGGCTTGGGCCGCGATCGCGAAAGAAACTATCGAAAGACCGACGAATCCACTCAATAAAACGAGTTTAAGCATAGTTATTTTCCTTAAATAATAATCCATGAGATCCCCCCTAGCCCCCCTTGATAAGGGGGGAAGCCAAAGGCGGGGGGATTAGTTAATGCACATTTTCTGTTTAGTTTGGTATCAGCTTAGTTCTCAGGGAAGGCGATCGCGACTATCTCAGGTTGGATTGTCCGATTGTAGCCTTTACCCAACGACGACAAAGGCGGCTACTAACCAGACTCTCGGTTGGCACAGGAAGTTCTATTAAAAACCT
>JBEIFD010000527.1:0-3231 GCA_040382535.1 Merismopediaceae cyanobacterium | reverse complement strand
TGGTGGTAGATGATAACACGATCAATTGTCATTTTCTGGATGAATGGTTAAAAAAATGGGAAGTTGAAACAACAATTACCCAATCTCCTGATCAAGGGCTGGAATGGATCAAGTCAGGTGAATCTTTTGATCTCATCATTGCCGTATTTCGAGGAATCGAGAGTTTCAAGACCCAATTCATGAGAGTTGGATGGGGCGCAACCTTAAAAAGCTCTCCTCGACCATCAGAAAATAAGAGGGGATGAACCGTTTCAGGATCTACAAATTCTTTCCCATACCAATTCGATAGTTCCAATAATCCATCCATTGGATGATCGGTGTTCAGTCCGACTCCCCGCCACCGTCCCCACATAAAATCACAATTCACAGGTTCGAGGGAATCATACAACTGTAATGCTTCTTGGGTCGTTGTTTTTCCCGCTTGGAAAATAGACTGACTTTTTTCTGATGTGTACATAAGAATTGCTGATAGACTTTCTTTTAGAATACGACAAAAATCTTGAATCCAACAAACCAAATTAGTAAATATATTACTTAATAATTCTGTCAGCGATCGCTCATGGTTTGATAAAGTTTTACAAGAACCCCTTGCACTAACCCCTCGGATTTATTACAGTATAAATATGAAGCAAAAGAGCTTCAAAGGCAGATAAAACAGCCAACGATAAGTTAGATAAACCGTCATTCAACAAAGAGGTAAAATCAAGCTGTTTAATCTCGAATGTGTCTCGTCTAATCCAACACAATACCCAAACCGAAAACATTATATTCCTTTTATTTAATCAACATGGGATAAAAAGCAACTCCAAAGAGATTGTAGCTCCATAGAGATTTGAGAAAAAGAAATTGGGAATTTAACTGGAGAGTAGGTCTTGGGTGTTGTCGTGTGAATAGGATTATTTAAAAGAAATTATTAATCTTTTCCTATCAAATATTTTGAATCGAAAATAAATATTAAATAGTTGCTCCTGTCCGCGAAAATAGAAGGATATTTTCGTTAACAATAGATCCTATTCTTTCAGTAGTTTTTGAGTATAAATTTAAGTCTAATTCCTGATTTTCAAGACTTTTTCCTAACCTCAATTAAAGGGAAGTATAATTGGTACTATATTTTTCTATGAGGTTTATGATATTATGAAAGGTTTACAAAAATTTTACCAAGAAGTGAGCAACGATCCCGCGCTGATCCATCGACTTGAAGCGATCACTGACAAGAAAGCCTTTATCAAATTAGTGACTCAACTCGGTGCAAAGAAAGGATACTCCTTTACGGCGGCTGAAGTTGAAGCATCTATTCAAGAAAATACAGCATCAGGGCAAGGAGATTATTTCTGTTTACCCGTCGGTTGCTGGAGTAATCCGCAAGTTGCGGTCTAAAAAAGAAAGGTGTTGCTAATTTTAAGGATAAATCATCTATTTTTTTGGCTAAGTAGATGGGTCTTAAAATTTATAAGATCCCCCCGTCCTACGGACACCCCCCTTATCAAGCTATCGTGTACACACAAGTTTTTGGTTTTCTGTTTAACCTGATCTAGCCCCCTAAATCCCCCAATTCTGGGGGACTTTCAATTCAGAAATGCTCCGAACTCCCCCCAAAGTTGGGGGGCTGGGGGGGCAGAATGAGGTTTAGGGGAAGATGTGTGTACACAGTAGCCTTATCAAGGGGGGCAGGGGGGATCAAGCATAAAGCGTATTGTCAGTTTAATTGTAATCAGCTACTTATCAAGGCTCAAGCCATAAAATATTGCAACGATCAAGTTATCCAACCATTTTTCCGCGATCGCCTTAATGCCCTGTTGAAAGAGTCGTCGTCCTCACCATCAGGAACCTAACATCAGTCTTTTTAGAGTCTCTAGCAAGAGGCTTGATTCCCTGTTAAGATGAGTGAATCAGATTAGTTACTATAAAACAGTCCCAAAAGAGACGTTTTTACCATTCCCATGACTGCCACTCTCGCCGTAGAAAAAGAAAAATTAGAAAAACCGCCCCTAGATCTGCATTATTTGGGCGATCGCGTCCTTCGTCAACCCGCCAAACGCATTGCCAAGGTGGATGAGAGCGTGCGGAAATTAGCGAAAGAAATGTTGCAAACCATGTACAGTTCCAATGGAATTGGCTTGGCCGCGCCCCAAGTCGGCGTGAATAAACAGTTAATTGTGATTGACTGTGAACCTGATAAAGAGGAAAATCAGGCTCTTATTTTGATTAATCCCCAAATTACGCGCTGGGGCAAAGAATTGTGCGTGGTAGAAGAAGGCTGTCTTAGTATTCCCAATGTTTTCCTTGAGGTCACTCGTCCCCAGGCGATCGAAGTTACCTTTAAAGATGAAAACGGTCGTCCCCAAAAATTGCAAGCTACAGGATTATTATCCAGAGTGATTCAACACGAAATGGATCACCTCAATGGTGTTATGTTTGTAGATCGGGTTGACAATGCCCTAGCTTTAACGGAAGCCTTGAAAAAGCAGGGTTTTTCTGTCCAATCCGTGAAACCTATTGGTTAGAAAATACTTACTCTTTTTGCTTAACTTAAAAAATCTTACATTCGGTCGGCATAGCGTCTATGACTCCTAAAAGTGGTGTGTTATTGCTCGGTTCCTGTATCACTGCGATCGCGGGAGTGGGTTCGGTTTTTGAACTTTCATCGGGAGTCCCTGAACTGGGAACGATGATCACAGGCTCCATCCTAGCGGCGAGTATTCCTTTAACGATTGTTTTATTTTTGTTTGCGGTTAAAGATACCAAAGCAAATATGAAATAAATAACGTGAAAAGTCTCAGAATTTCAGTTTCAATGAATAGTTAAACAATAGGATCATTCCGAAGTATTAACTAGCAACTATCAATTATTAACTATCAATTATTCCTAATGTCTGCCAATCCCAATCCTGCTGATTCCCACTCAACCCTAGAAGAAATTCGAGCCACCCGTTTAGAAAAAGGTGCTCAACTCAAGCAATTAGGCTTAAATCCCTATGCTTATCAGTGGGAATCCTCCCATAATGCGGCAGAGCTACAGGATAAATATGCAGATTTGGCCAGTGGGGAAGAATTAGAAATCGAAGTTTCCATTGCAGGACGAATTATGGCGCGGCGAGTGATGGGGAAATTAGCTTTCTTTAATCTCCAGGATGAAACAGGAACGATTCAATTATATTTAGAAAAAAAACGGATCACCGAATCCATGCCTGATATTCCTAATGCTTTTAATCCCCTTACTAAATTAACGGAT
>JBEIFD010000526.1:0-3236 GCA_040382535.1 Merismopediaceae cyanobacterium | reverse complement strand
TTTTTAAGCGTTAAAGTCCGTAAATCAATCTGATTAGCATGACAAAGACGGTCTTTCGGAAAATTAGCAGGAATTTCTTTTACCCACTCAGGAATATTAGGCTGATGACTCCCTGCGGCCAAAACAACCCGCCGAGCTAACAGCGATCGCCCATTTTTTAAACTCAGCAGAAAGCATTGGCGAGAATGGTCAATAATCGGTTCTAATTTCTCCACATCCAAGGGGACAAGTCGAGACTGGAGTTGCCAACGTTTGACCACATCCTGACAAAATTCTTTAAACAAAGCCGTTCCTGGGAGCGAGTAGGGAGGATATAGTTCCTGGGGACGCAATTCGGCAAAACGACGCAGAGCATAGGCATCGGGATCAGGATGATGTACGGCGGGCGATCGCAAATGGGGAATTTCTAAAGCGGCAAACTGATGATGCCAACGACTCATCCAAGAACCACTGGCATCAAAAACCAAAATTTTTCGATGGAGGGATTTTTTCTTTTGGAGTAAGTGAGTTACTAAAGTTAACGCTTGCGGCCCAGCACCAATAACCGCTAAATCAATGAATTCTGGCAGATTTAAAGGGAAATCAGACATAGTAAAAAAAGGGGACAAAACAATAGTTCGACAAAATAATCAAGGATGGCGATTCGTTGTAAGATAACTAGAATGATAATCATTCTCATTTTGTTCTATCATAAATTATCCGAGCTTAAAATATGGCTGTCTTCAAAACTGCCCCTTATCTGCGTCGCTGTTCTTTACTGCTCGTCTCCTTGACTGCTATTGGTCTAGGAGGGTGTGGAACGGGTTCTCCCACTATTTCTGCTTCTCCTACCGAAGAAACCCAACGCTTACGAGTGATTACCACGTTTATTCCTGTGACCAACTTTACCAAGGCTGTCGTTGGCGATCGCGCTGAAGTGACCCAACTGTTGCCCACCAATGTCGGCCCCCACGATTATCAGGCAAAACCAGAGGATGTTCAAAAGCTGGCTAGGGGAAATGTCTTAGTCAAAAACGGTCTGGGCATGGAAGAATTTTTAGGAGATTTACTTAAAAATGCAGGGAATGCTAATCTGAAAGTGATTGACTCTAGCAAGGACATTCAACCCATTGCCAATGAAGAAAAGCACGAACATCATGATCATGACCATGAAAAAACTTCGGAAGCAGGACATAATCATGGAGCTTTTAACCCCCATATTTATCTAGACCCCAAACGAGCCATTAAACAGGTAGAAAATATTCGAGATGGACTAATTGCGGCTGATCCAGAAGGTAAAACAACCTATAACACCAATGCCACCGCTTATATCGAAAAACTCAAAAAACTAGATGGTGAAATTGCTCAACAACTGCAACCCTTTGCGGGAAAAACCTTTGTTACTTATCATGACTTCGCCCCTTATTTTGCCCAAAGCTATAATCTCAAGGCAGAATTTTTGGTGGATATTCCCGAAGAAAATGCTTCTCCAGAGGATGTTAAACGGGTGATTAATGCGACCCAACAATCTAATCTTAAAACGCTGCTTACCGAACCCCAAGCGGTAGGTAGTCCTTTTGCGGCTTTGGCGAAGGATTTAAAGGTAAAAGTGGGTATTTTCGATCCGTTAGAAACCAGTAGTGGGGAAGCATTACAGCCCGATTACTATCTAACTACTATGCGTCAGAATCTTCAAAATCTAGAATCCGCTTTTTCGGGTCAAACCCAGCAGTCGTTGTTGCCAATCATTTCTCCGAGAACAGTATTGATGATACAGCCCCAATCTTTGCGGCTTGGTTTTTAGGGGGTATGGCTTGTCAAAAATTATCTTAGGGGTTGAAGGCTTAACGGTTTATCGCGAAAATCGGGCGGCAGTGCAAGATGTCTCTTTTTCTTTGGAAGCAGGGACGGATATGGCAATTATTGGCCCCAATGGTGCGGGAAAAAGTACATTGATTCAAGCAATTCTAGGAATTTTACCCCGAAAAACGGGCAGTATTCATATTTTAGGTCATGCTTTGAACCAGAAAGGATATTTCCCTGCTCCTGTACGGGACGCGATCGCCTATTTACCCCAAAATTTTTGGTTTGATCGCCATATTCCCATCACCGTCGAGGAATTAGTCGGCTTAGGTTGGGAGCGTTTAGGATGGCAGTTACCCTGGTCGGGCTACAAAGCGCGTCGTTTAGCGGTATATCAAGCTTTAGCCCAGGTAGATGGCATTCATTTAAAAAAACAATTAATTAGTGGACTTTCAGGAGGAGAAACCAAACGGGTTTTATTGGCCTATTGTTTAGTCCGTCCCCGTCGTTTGTTGATTTTAGATGAAGCTCCTGCTGGCTTGGATGGACGCGGTGAATCAGATTTTTATCAACTGCTAGAGCAACTGAAACGAGAACAGAATTGGGCTATCTTACAAATTTCCCATGATTTAGAGATGGTACGACGACAATGCGATCGCGTTTTGTGTTTGAATCGCACCTTGCGTTGTCAGGGAGTCCCAGAAGTTGCCCTTTCCCCCCATAATTTAGCAGAAGCCTACGGTGCGGAATTTGTCCGTTACCGACATTCCCATTCCCCTCACGAATCTTGGTAATCCCATCGAATCATGGCTATACAAACAGAACTCCTTCGCCTGGTTGAACTATTTCAATTTCCCTTCATGCAACGAGCCGTGATCGGTGGGGTACTAACGGGATTAATGGGCGGAATGTTGGGGAGTTTTACGATTTTACGTCAATTATCTTTTTTTAGTGATGCGTTGGGTCATTCGGCATTATTGGGCATTAGTATCGGGCTATTGTTAGGACTCAATCCGTCGGTTGTTCTTTTACCCTTTGCGGTCTGTTTTGCTCTCGGTGTCACTTATTTATTAGAACGCACCCAATTATGGACGGATGCCTTACTGAATATTATTTATTCTTCCTCTTTAGCGATCGCAATCATTGCACTGAGTTTTGTCGGACAATATAAAGGAGGAATCAATAATCTCTTATTTGGGGATATTTTAGCAGTACAAACCTTGGATTTAGGATTTAGTGGAGTATTGTTAATGATTTGCACCTTGTTTATTGGCTTAACACTACGAACTCAGATGTTATTAACGCTCAATGAACCTTTAGCGATCGCCCGTGGGGTTTCCGTTTCTCTCCATCGCACCACGTTTATTGTCCTTTTGTCCTTAGTCGTCGGAGTTTCTATTAAGGCGATCGGCGTTCTCTTGGTCAGTGCCTTTGTTGTCATTCCCGCTTGTGCG
>JBEIFD010000525.1:0-3242 GCA_040382535.1 Merismopediaceae cyanobacterium | reverse complement strand
GGGCCAGCCCTCAGTTCCAATCGGGGTTTTGTGCCTGGGAATAAGGGAGAAAATCCGAAACTCGCAGGTCGTCCTTTAGCATTAATTACTGCCAAAGGAGTTAAATTTATTCCCTTTGACCCCGAAAAACACAATACCCTAGAGGGCATTCAAAAAGAATCCAAGGATAGAACATGGATTTCCGATGCCTTTGTTGGAGGAGCTTGGTTAGTCAAAAATGGAAAAGCCAGCACGCCTGAATCTTTTAATGATCTCTATGGTTTTGATGCCAATCGGAATCGGGCTTTTTGGGGTATTAATCAAGCAGGACAACCCGTAGTTGGGGTAACGCGAACAATGATTGATTCGGTTAATCTCGGTAAAATGCTCCAAAAATTGGGTTATCGGGATGCGATTATGGTAGATTCGGGAGCGAGTGCCGCCGTTGCCTATAAAGGAGAATCCCAGGTGAGTTATACGCCCCGTCCTGTTCCCCACGCGATCGCCCTTTATCCTGCCGATCATCAAGAGGTCAGTGGCCCCAACTTTGTGCAAGCTTCCGTCCCGAAAAAATAATGATTAAGCAGATTTGCTTTGGTTTAATACTCATCGGTGCGGGTTTAAGCATCGGAAGTTGTGGCAATGCACCGATCGCAACGGTTTCTCCTTCTCCGACAATTTCCGCGATCGCCCAAAGTACTCCTTCTCCCGTTATTCCGACCGTCAGTGATCGTAAAGCCGCCCAGAAATACCGCCAATCGGGTTTAAAATTGCGTCAACAGGGGAATTATACCGAAGCGATCGCATCTTTTGAAAAAGCGGCCAAACTTGATCCCAGTAATTTGTCGGGACGCATTCTTTGGGGCTGGACATTACATTTAGCCGAAAAAGAAACAGAGGCAACCGAGGTTTTACAACAAGTTTTAGCCCAAGATGCTAATAATATTCCTGCCCTCAATGCCCTGGGAATTGTCTATTTGGTCAGTGGCAATTTAACCGATGCCGTCAAAACTCATCAGCAAGCAGTCAGTTTAAATCCTAAAAATGAGATTGCCCACTATAATCTTGCTTTAGCCTATCAAAGCCTTAAAGATTATGATTCTGCCCTGATTCACGCTCAAAAAGCAACCCAATTAGAGCCGAATAATCCCCACACCTGGGTCGCGATCGCCTTGGTTTATTGGGACAAAGGAGACAAATCCCAGGCAAAAGCGATGTATAAACGAGCCATTAATCTAGACCCTCGTTATCGACAATCAGGTTTTTTATCCCATTTAAAATTAGCAGGTTTTAGTGCAGATCAAATTCAATTAACTGGTGAAATTCAGAAATACGCAAAAATGTAAACGACTGCTTTGATGAGAGCGTATCATTGCGATGTTCGTTTCATTATTTTTCATCATTTTATTTGTTTACTTTTAGGCTATTATGTAGATATGCAATTCGTAAATAGTTCTTGATTTGTGAAAGACCAAACACCATTTATAAAAATAGGGCGTTGCTGAATCAAGCTATGAATGTCAATTTTGCACATATCTAAAAGTGAGTTTCAGTCTAGATTTTAAAAATCCCATACAAGAAAATTTATATCTCAAATCAGCAACGCCGAATATTGCTCCCGAATTTCTTCGGCGGTCGCTCCTTCCAGAAAAGCAGTAACAACAGTATCTAAAGTCATACGAGTTTGATTGACGCGAATAACACCATTAGCATCAGTTTGTAGAGGGACAGAGAAAGTAGTAGGAACAACTAACATTTTCTTCTTTTATTTTTTAGGTAATTTATATTGACTAACAATTTTCTTTGCAAACTCTGGAACGTGGGTCGCTAACTTCTCAGGATAATTCCGTTTCACATAAAGATAATTACGAGTGAAATGGGAATCAATACTAAAACGGGCATATTCCAAACCCTTCGGCCCAATAAATTTATCAATCACAATTCCTAATAGCTTGGCAACCCACATCGGCAACGTAACTGCTTTATCGTAGGCTTGAATACTTTGTTGGACTGCGGGTTTACGATCGCCTTTAGAGATCACAGGTTGCATATTTAACTGGTCTTTAACGAGGTCTAACATTTCGCGCCCCGTCTCATTACGAACCACAATCCATTGCCAACCGAACGTTGCGCCCATATAGCCTACAACTAAATCCGAGAGAGAATTCACATAATCAAAACAACTCATACAAGAAGGCGCGAAAACATCTTTCAATTGATTCGTTTTTAAACCAAAAAAGGGAACCGTTTCCTCTGAACCGTCTTCATGCTTGAAATGTACTCGAAAATCCTGCATAAACTCATAATGAACGACTGTTTCAGGCGATCGGCTGGTGGTATCCAAAAATTTCTGTAATCCCGATCGCGTCACATTATCCACACAGGGCGTACCCAACACATAGAGCTTTTCTAAGCCCAATTCCTTCTCAACAGCGCGTAATGCCTGAATTTGACACCCCACGCCGATGACTAATAAGCGTTTCATTCCAGATTTTGCAACCTGCTCCAAGACCGACAAATTAGGCGATAACGTGGGTTTATTCACCCTAGCCGCTAAAACTTCTTCGGGCGTGCGGGCAATCACGGGCATGGGCTGAAAACGGTCTTCAGGCGTATTTTGCACACAGATAACCCCTTCTACTAATCCCTGGGTCAACATTTCACAGGCTAAACTACTAACAATTCCTGTCCATTGCGCTCCTTCAATGGGTTCTTGTTTTCGAGCCATCATCATCTCTTGATGTACCCCAAAATACCAATCATCTTCCTTGGCTAAATCTCGACTGCGACCGTGAGCCTCTTCTTCCAGTTCAGCCACCTGTTGATTGAGAAAGGCACAGGCTTCTTTGACGTAATGGATATAATATGTATCACAGAGTCCACACTCGCTACAGAGTGCTTTGGCGGGGCGGGGACTACTGGGCTTTAATCCTCTGGCTTTTTCGTGGGGAGCAAGGTTAGTCATGGCTAGATAATTGTAGTTTTTATTGGCGATCGCAATTTAAGGGTAATGATCTCTCAAGTTAACTCAAAGATGTCAACGCTGTGTTAAAGATCTCTAAAGATTTGAGATGTTGAAAATTTAGTTTGGATGTGCTATGTTACTCAAAAGAGAAATATAGGACAGCAATTCTAAATTTGAAAAATCAGGAGGAATTAGCGGGGAGCAGAGGGTCAAATTGCTCAAGCATAAAATCAAGAAGGTGTTGCCAGTGATCAAAGACAAAATAAGTAGTAAGAGTGCGTAAGTCCGAAAAAAAACG
>JBEIFD010000524.1:0-3243 GCA_040382535.1 Merismopediaceae cyanobacterium | reverse complement strand
TAATGCGGATAGCCGATCTGTTGCCTAATTGTGGCATCTTGAGTGAAACTCTGGCAAGATAAGTTTTAGCGTTTTGGCCAATTTTTTCTGGAAATCTTAAATTCATAGGGGCGATCGCCAACCTTGGACTTAAATCCATTAATTAAAAATCAACTTTTTTATTTGGTCAAAATGCCCATCACACTAATGAATTTTACGAGCAATATGAAATGCTGAACAATAGAAAAGATTTAGGGTTTGACCACAATTTTTTTCCAGCACTTGTTTTAACATCTTAAATAAAAATTCCCGTTGTTCAGACTTTAGGGCAATATAAACAGATAAAGTGCTTAAAAGCTCAAGATAGTCAGTAATACTATAGGTTATTTTATAGTTTACATTTTCATAAACTAATTGATGAAAATATCCCGATGCCAAAATATCTTTACTAAATTTTTCAAAAGTTTCTTGATGATATTCAACAGATTGATAGCGTGCATAAAGCGGAATATCAGGCGCAATATTTTGATAAATATCTTCTAAGATACGATAAATTTCATAACTTGGTTGAGGTGGAGTATTCCAGAATAAAATCAGAGAACCTTTATTTTTCATTGCTTCATAAGCTTTAGCATAGGCGGTCTCAGGAGAAAGCCAGTGCCAAGAAGTCGCCGCTAAAACTGCATCAAATTTTAAGTCTGGAACGTCCCACTCTTCAAACGTTAGATTCTTGATTTCCACATTAGCAAATTCAACACAATTCTCTTTTGCTAAGTGATAAGCGGCTTGACTTGGTTCAAGACTGACTAGAAAAAATCCTCGTTTAGCCAATGGTAATGTTGCTGTGCCTGGCCCGCAACCCAACTCAAGAATTTTAGCTTGTTGGGGTAATTGGGCAGCTTCAATGACACGAGTAATCATTTCTTGGGAATAGCGGGGTCTAACTCGGTTGTAACGGTCAGCAACGGGACTATACCAGGATTTTTTGGTTTCTAAATCTTTGTCACCATAGTCTCTTAAAAGATCTTTCCAATGATTATTTTGCATTTTAGATAAACTGAGAAAAGGAAGAATTTTTGGGGAAAATAATGAGAAGATTTAGGTTGAAACTAATAAGATTTTTATAATGTAGCCGATTGGTTAACTGGATATTTCTGAAAAGTGAGCAAATTCATTAAACATTTATTTTTCTATTATTATAACTCATTGTTAAATCCAACTAGGTAATAACATTCTGAGATAAAAAGCCTGGGGTAATAGGGGAAGTCCTAAAAAGACAGGTAACCAATAAATAAAACCCAGTAAAATCAAACCCATAACACTGAATCCTAGCCAACGTTGATTTTTTTGAGATTGACTTAATAAATTATCGAGAATAAACGCTAGAGCAAACCAACTAAAGAGATAGGCGGGCATATAGTGATAAAAAAAAGTACATCGACTAATTTTTAACCAGGGTAACAGGTTAGCAAAATAGTTTAATCCGATATAAAAAATAATCGTATTGGAGGAGGTGACTGTCGATAGTTGGGGAACTTTAAACCCTTCAAATTTAGTGAAAAAATATAGGAATTTTCTCCCGATTAAGACTAGCATCGAAAAAGAAGAAAACCACAGTAAAATTGGATTGGCCATGCTATGCACATCATAAATAATGCCATTGACTCCCCGCGTTTCATAGTAATAGGCAACGGGTCGCCAAAGAATTAACCAACTATACCAGGGAGAACAATAGGGATGAACATCGGGAGTATTGCCGATTTTTTCGTGATAATGTAGAATTTCTTTTTGAATTCCCCAAAATCCATATTCAGGATTGATCATAAAATGGGGAATCCACAACACACTATAGGTAATGAGGGGAACTAAAACGAGGTTGGCAATTAAGCTTAAAACGGGAATAGACGCGATCGCAGATTGAATAGAATCCTGTTCAGAGGTTTGATTAAAAACGCGTCCATAAAATTTCTGACCCCAGATGACAAATATGAATAAATAAATCCCTAACAAAAACGCAAATCCATTCCATTTAACGGTTCCTGCACAACCGAGAAAAACCCCTGCTAGGGTCAAGTACCAACCTTTTTGGCGATTAATAAAATAAAAAAAATAGAGGTGTCCCAATAACCCAAAAAATATTAAATAAATATTATTTAAGGCATAGCGAGATTCCACTAAAAATAACCCATCCAAAGAGGCTAAGGCCATGATAATCAGGGTAAATCGACGGCGGCTCGTCAACTCATAGGCGATCGCGCCCACCAAAAGCGGTACAAAAGAACCTGTCAGCGCATTCAACCAGCGATAACTCCAAGTTGAACGCAAAGAACCCGTTAAGTCATTGATCGTATCAGGAGAAGCAGGAAACAGAGAACCGATACCAATGGCGATCGCAATCAAATAATGACCCAAGGGCGGGTGGGAACCAAAAAAAGGCTTACCCAACCAATAATAATTGGCAAATTTAGCGTAATAGACTTCATCAAACACCAGTACGTTAAATTGGCTCAACTGCCAAAAACGTAAAGTCAGAGAGACGAGAAAGATGCCTAAAATGGCTATTTTGAAACGAGAAAAGGGAAATAAAATCAATTGAGAGCGGTCAAACGTCATTGTTTACTGGGGTAAATGACCAATGCTCTACCGATTTTACAAGCTTTTGAGGCTCTATTAACTTAACGGGTCTGACGGGGCTCGAACCCGCAACTTCCGCCGTGACAGGGCGGTGCTCTAACCAATTGAACTACAGACCCAATTTTTTCAGACTTTTATCAATATAACTAAGAAGAGCCAGTTTGTCAAACTAATTACCAAATTTTTTGGGAGATAAATTTTCTAGAGGCGCGATCGCGTTTTTTCTCTTGTGGAGGAGTGCGATCGCTAAAATGTTAAGATTTATCCATGTTTGATAATCTCTGCAAATTTCTCGCCGAAAACTTTTCTGAAGATTATGCGACTTGGTTGCTCGGTCGTCCCGTTACGTTGACTAAACTGAGTCCAACGGAATTATCTTTGGAACCGATCCGCGCTGATTCCCTCATTCTCGAACAATCGGAAGATTTGGTATTACACCTAGAATTTCAAGCCGAACCTGATAAAAATATGGGTTTTCGGATGTTGGATTATCGAGTGCGGGTTTATCGTCGTTTTCCGAATAAAACCATGCACCAGGTCGTGATTTATCTGAAGCCAACTAAATCGCCCTTGGTTTATCAGGACAACTTTGAAGCAGGAGAAACCATCCATCGTTATCGAGTCATTCGT
>JBEIFD010000523.1:0-3245 GCA_040382535.1 Merismopediaceae cyanobacterium | reverse complement strand
TGTTTGAATTCTTCAGTAATTGCTGATATATCTCAACAATTTTTTCCGCTTTTCTATCCCATGTAAATTCTTGCACCCGATCATGACACTTCGCTGACATTTTTTTTCTTAATTCTTCATTTTCTACAAGAATCATAATTTTCTGAGTGAGTTCACTCACTAAATATTCTCTTGAAATCGGCTCAATGCTAAATCCCGTTTCAGATGTTACATATTCACCAATACCACCATTATTCGCAACGATACAGGGAAGTCCACAAGCCATTGCTTCTAAAACAACAGCTCCTCCAAATTCTCTAATTGAAGGGAAGCAAAAAATATCAGATTTTTGATAATATTTTAATGTATCATCCTGTTTTACCCAACCTGTAAATTCAACAACATTTTCTAATGCAAAAGTTTGAACTTGATTTTCCAAATTATTTTTTTCTGATCCCTCACCTACAATTGTTAACTTAACTTTAGTTTTAACATCTTCTGGTAAATTACTAATTGCTTCAATTACCATATCAGTACCTTTATAGGGAACCAAACGACCAACAAAGAGTAAATTAATATATTGGTTACTTTCTTTGGCTTTCTGAGATTGAAAAAAATCCTCTGTTATCCCATTTTCATAAAAAAGTTCTATTTTATCATCTGGAATTTTAAATAAATCTTGTATGAGATTGAGCGTGTAAGTTGATCCAGCTAAAATTTTGTCTGCTTTTTGATAAGTTTCTACATAACCTGGGATTAAATACCGCCCGATTACTCTTAAGAAGTTCAAATAAGCAAATTCTTGTCTAGCTACTTTTTGAAAGCCAGATGGAAAAGGTACTCCTCCATTTACTGGCCCTAGAATAAAAGGTGTTTTTTTGCAAGCCTTAACTATTTTTGCTGGATATCTTGGCATCATAGGTGTTAAAGTATGGACAATATCATATTCTCCTACTAAGACTGCTTGCTTGAATTTTTGATAAACTTGTCGATTAAATTCTTCATAAATAGGGTAACTTAATAAAAGGTATAGCGGCCAGTTCATGCGACCACCAATTGTAGCTAAAAAATTTATGGTTTTGTCATAAATTCTACTAAATCTATTTTCTGGAATGTATTCTATATCTAAATATTCATATTCTGGATACTTATCAAATGCTTCTTTATTCCTTATATGAGTTACTAGTTTAACAGAACATAATTGATTTATGCTTTTATAATAATTAAACCCTTCTAGAGGAACCGATGACCAATTCGGATTGCATTGTTCGACAATTAATAATATTTTAATTTTTTTGTTATTCATTACCTTATTAAGAAAACAGGATATTAAGTAGAGAGAATATAAACTAGGTATTTGGTTTTTGGGCAACAGCAACTAATTTATCTCGCCACAGAGGACGTAGTAGTAATGGACTTAGTAAAGCTCTTCCTAGTTGAGTACCTATTGTTGCTCCCGCATTATCTAATTGTTGCAAGTCTATACTAACTGATTGGAATCCTGCGTTTTCAAGCTGCCATTTAAGTTGAGTTTTACTATATTCCAATGGGTGGCCAATACTTTGCCCTTTTTCAGGAATAACAAAGGTATCAAAAACTTTCATCCCTAAAGCAAGTCTAACTAAATTCCTTAGTCTATAAAGATTTGGCGTTGTCATAAAAATTAAGCCTCCTGGTTTAATCCATTGTTTGATTTTATTCAAGATAACGTAGGGAGGAACAGGCATATGCTCAATTACTTCGCATAAAACAACTAAATCATAAACATCTCTTTCCTCAAGGTCATCATATAATAGGTCGCACGGTTTAAAATTAATCCCAAATTTTAATAAACTGTCACTATATTTATTATTGACATCAGCCACAGATCCTTCAATTTCATAAAGTTGTTTTAATAATAGAGCAAGCTGTCCACCTCCTATTTCAAGAACTTTATCAGAACTAGAGATTGGTAATTTCAAAATTTGTTTTAATGAATTAAAATAACGAGGCTTTTGTTGTACATAATACTCATCTTTTTCAAAAAAATCATTATTTAGTACTGTTTTTTGATAAGCTATATTAAATTGGTGGTAGGATGGTTCTTGAAGCATTTTTTACTGTCCTTATTATTTAAACTAATTCAATTTGAGAATCGTCACCGATGAGAAATCTTAACGCTTTGGGGCGTTGGGGCGCGATCGCGAGTTTTGCCCGTTGTCCAATAACACTATCCACAATGCGTTGTTGAATGCCGATTACTTGCGCTGATTGTAACATAACACTGTGTTCGAGGTCAGCATCTTGGAGAACGACGCGATCGCCGATACTAGAAAAAGGGCCGATAAAACAATTTTCGATCTGACAATCTTCACCAATAATCACAGGGCCGCGAATGGTGCTATTGATAATTTGGGAATTTTTACCGATGGTCACTCGACCCGAAATCTGACTCTTGCTATCAATATTACCCTCGTTACTATTTTTTAAAATACTATCTAGAATAATTTGATTCGCGGCGAGTAAATCATCTTTCTTACCTGTGTCTAACCACCACCCTTCTAATTGGAGTGCTTCAACTTTTTGCGATTGATTAATTAAGGCCTGAATCGCATCAGTAATTTCTAATTCTCCCCTAGCAGACGGTTGGATAGAATCGATCGCCTGATGAATGGAAAGTGCAAAGAAATAAAGTCCCACCAGGGCTAAATTGGAGGGAGGCACTTTCGGTTTTTCCACCAAGGCCAAAACCCGTCCTTGTTCATCTACTTTTGCCACACCGAAAGCAGTGGGATTGCTCACCGTCCGCAATAAAATCAAGGCATCCAGATTTTTCTCTTTAAAAGCTTGTAAAAATTGTCCCAGACCGTCTTGGATCAGATTATCGCCTAAATACATGACGAAGGGATCATCGCCTAAAAACGGTCGCGCTACTTTAACCGCATGGGCTAAACCTAGAGGCTGGTCTTGATAAATATAGGTGATTTTTGCACCAAAGCGATCGCCGTTCCCTGTTTTTTCCTTAATTTCTTCCCCCGTTTCAGGGCTGATAATAATGCCAATATCAACAATTCCAGCCGCCACAATCGCTTCGATTCCGTACCAAAGAATAGGTTTATTGGCAACGGGGACGAGTTGTTTCGCGCCTGTGTAGGTAAGCGGTCTTAAACGAGTTCCTTTTCCACCAGATAGAATGAGGGCTTTCATTGGAAATGAGGTTTAGAGAAGACTCCCTGAGTTTACCGAAAGATGGATAAAATTGCTAGGCATTTGTCAAAAAATTAACC
>JBEIFD010000522.1:0-3250 GCA_040382535.1 Merismopediaceae cyanobacterium | reverse complement strand
TATTCCACATTCCCGTTATTATCTAGTTCCACTACAATCATTTGAATATTATCTAGGACTGAACGCCAACGACGATTAAATTCTTTGACAATTCCCTCATTTTGCTTGCGGCTGGTAATATCTTGGGAGGTTTCCAACACGCCAATTACCCGACCATCAAATCCCCGCAGAGGGACTTTATTCGTTTCTAGCCAAAGAATAGAGCCGTCACTCCGAAAACGTTTTTTAATAATGCCTAACTGGGGTTTTCCGAGGGCGATAACACGACGAGCCTCAATTTTGTTGGTTTCTATTTCTCGGCGAGTTAAGAGTATA
Source organism: Merismopediaceae cyanobacterium (assembly GCA_040382535.1). GTDB lineage: Bacteria > Cyanobacteriota > Cyanobacteriia > Cyanobacteriales > Microcystaceae > Snowella. Next base: position 2,935 of record JBEIFD010000522.1, on the reverse strand, counting down.
TTTTCATCGTTCCTGCCTCGGATAGCTGAAACTGACAATAAACCGCAGGATTTAGCAAAGTTATGATTACATCCCAAATAGTTTAAATTGATGTCTTTCCAAGAGACCAACAGCGGAAAACTTTCTAAAACGGTTTCTAAAAATTGGGTAGATTCTAATAAATCTTGTTCATATTTTTTGCGATCGCTAATATTATTCGAGCAACCAATAATACTAACAATATTACCCGCTTCATCTCTTAGGGTGGATAGTCTCAGCCGAACGTAAATTGCTCGGCCAGATTTAGTTTGATTCTTTAATTCCAGTTGATAACGCTCCTGTTTCATCAGGGGATCAAAAACCAAAGATTGCATTTTTTGAAGATCTTCAGCGAAATATAAAATACTGACACTTTGACCGACCATTTCTTCTGCGCTATATTCATACAATTCTTCTGCTCCATGATTCCAAGTTTGAATAATTCCCTGGGCATCAGTTGTAATAACCGCATCATGAATTTCATTGAGAATTTGAGACTGAAATTTCAAAATTTCTTCGGCTTGTTTGCGATCGCTAATATCCGTAACCATCTTTAGGCGACCGAGATATTCACCAGACTCATCAAAAATGGAGCGTGATGACACCATTCCCCAGAGAATCGATCCGTCTTGACGACGAAATTGTACATCATAGGGCTGTAGAATCAGATCTTGCAATTGTCCAAGCAGGTAATCTACAGCTTTTTTATCAGTTTCCATCAGAAAATCTAAGAAAGATTTTCCAAACATTTCGTCCAGAGAATAACCCAACATTTCTGCCATTCTGGGATTCACAAAAACGGTTGTATTCTCCTGATCGAGTTGCCAAATTCCTTCGGAAGAGGTTTCCACAATGCGCCGATAACGAATCTCACTTTCCCTTAAAGCCTGCTCTATTCGTTTGCGTTCCAGCAGTTCCCTTTCTAAGTATTCAGAATAAAATTCTTCGCTATTTTGTTTTTCTAGTTCTATTTGTTGACGTTCCTCTAGTTCATTCTGGAGTCGTTGATAAACACTGGTTAATTCTTCCGTTCTTTGTTTAACCCGTTCTTCTAGCCCGATATTTAAGGCTTCGAGTTCAATTTGAGTTTTCTTGAGATCGGTAATATCTAAGATAATTCCTTTCATTCCTGTTGTATTCCCCAAGGAATCTAAAACCACTTCTCCTATGCCTTTAATAAAGCGGATTGTGCCATTCGGTTGATTAATACGATAGGTGAGTGTGTGGTAATGACCGTCTTGACAAACAGTTTCTATTTCTCGCAATACCCATTCTCGATCATCAACATGAATCTGCTTGACAAATAAAGGAAAAGTTATCTTTTGAGAGGGAGGAATCCCAAAAATATGATAGACTTCTTCTGACCAAAACACTTCATTGGTGGTTTTATCCCATTTCCAATGACCTACATGGGCTGTGCGTTGAGCTTCGAGGAGATCGGCTTCACTTTCTCGTAATTTTGCTTCGATTTGTTGGCGTTCTAACTCGGCTCCTGCCCGACTAGCAACAATTTTTAAGATTTCTTCTGCTAATTGAACATTTTCGAGGGGAGAAGGATGGAGAAGCACCAATAATCCGATCGCCTTTTGCTCTGAATTGAGCAAGGAAATACCGAGGTAAGATTGAATCTTTGCTGATTGAATAAAACTATGTTCGGGAAATAATTGTTCAACCCGATCACCATAAACGACGGTCTGATGGTTAGGGATTTTTACAACCTCGGAGCAAGGTGGATATTTTATATCTAGTTCAAAATTATCAATAATTTGTTGCTGATGGCTAGCGGCTAGGGTCGTAGCCGTTTCAGGATTAGTTATTTCAGCCAGAAAAACGTAGTCAATTCCTAGAACTTGAGACAAATATTTAACCAATTCTTGTAAAAAATCTTCTCCAATTTTAGTTACTAAAACGGTGGAAATTTCACTGATAATATTTTCGATTTTTTGACGCTCTTGGACTTCTTTTTGGGCTTGTTGATTTAAAGTAACGGTATGAATTGCTAAACTGATTTGAATCGCGATTTGGTTCAATAATTCGGTTTCAGCTTTTGTCCAAGTTCTCAGTTTTGTACATTGGTGGACAATGATCAGACCCCATACTTGACCCTCTTGTAAAATGGGAACGCTCAATTTATCTCGGACTTGCATTTGTTCGAGAAATTCTTGATAACAAGTTGAATGGTGCGAATCAATGAAAGTATCTTCTATGCCATGAATTTTTCCCTGACCAAAATAATCTTTCTGGTACTGGTTTGCGGCAAAGCACCGATCTTGAATTTCTTGTCCCAGTAAGGAGAAAGTTGAATCGAAGACGGATTCTGTGATAATTTTCCCCGTATCATCTGATAGCCATTGATAGAGGACGACCCGATCGCACTGGAGTAATCTTCGGATTTGATCAACGGTGTATTGAAAGATTTTCGATAGTTCAGAGGAGTTATCAATGGATTGATAGGCGATCGCATTAATCAGATGTTGCTGTTCCCGTTGCAATTCCCGTTGCCGTATCAAATGTTTTTTTTGTAAGACATTGGCGATCGCGCGATTAAGACCTTCGGGAGTGATTCGCGTCTTATCTAAAAAATCCTTGACTCCACTTTTTATTGCTTCAACCAATAAGGCTTCGTTTTGATAACTTGTCATCATAATGCAAGGAATGTCTTCATGACTGGCCTGCTGTCTTAGTGCCGTCACGAACTCTAGACCATTCATTCCAGACAAACGATAGTCACTCAAGGCGATGTCGGGCGTATGATCTCTGCACCAAACCAGGGCATCCTCTGCATTGCTAAATTCAACAACATGGCAATTTTGATGAGAATTATGGGTTAAATTATGATCTCTGCACCAAACCAGGGCATCCTCTGCATTGCTAAATTCAACAACATGGCAATTTTGATGAGAATTATGGGTTAAAT
>JBEIFD010000521.1:0-3269 GCA_040382535.1 Merismopediaceae cyanobacterium | reverse complement strand
CCAAGCAGAACACAACATCTTGATGCACCCCTTCCATATGTTGGGAGTAGCTGGTGTCTTCGGTGGTTCCTTGTTCTCCGCTATGCACGGTTCCTTAGTTACCTCCAGCTTGGTACGTGAAACAACTGAAGTCGAATCTCAGAACTACGGTTACAAATTCGGTCAAGAAGAAGAAACCTACAATATCGTTGCAGCTCACGGCTACTTCGGTCGCTTGATCTTCCAATATGCTTCCTTCAACAACAGCCGTTCCTTACACTTCTTCTTAGGAGCATGGCCTGTCATCGGCATCTGGTTCACCGCAATGGGTGTTTCCACAATGGCATTCAACTTGAACGGATTCAACTTCAACCAATCTATTCTTGATTCACAAGGTCGTGTAATCGGAACTTGGGCGGATGTCTTGAACCGCGCTAACATCGGTTTTGAAGTAATGCACGAACGTAATGCACACAACTTCCCCCTTGATTTAGCATCTGGCGAACAAGCTCCTGTAGCTTTGACTGCTCCTGCGATTCACGGTTAATCTAAAAAAACCGATAAATTGAATATTTCTTTGAAAGGCACTCTCTAGAAATAGGGGGTGCTTTTTCAGGTTTAAAAGTCTCTCAACTGATAGCAAATCCGTTCCTGAAAAACCATTAATATTTTGTAGTTTTTTTTCAATAGAATTTAGGACTTGGAGACCAAGCCGCTACTTTAAATGATGAGAACAGGATGTTATTGAAAATATCTACGTCGATTTAAGATTTATTCGACTCGAAAGTGGGCAAATTCAGGGATTTCAAGACATTCTCCCAGTCAGTTTGTACGGTTTGGTCATTGGGGTTGGCTTGTTTTGCTTGGAATAAGGATTCTAAAAAATCGTACCAAATTCCTTGTTGTCCAAACCAAATCGCTTTTTTGATAGAATTTTCGGATTGATTAGGAATCGATGCTTGGATGCGATTAATCCGCGCTTCTATGACGGGATCATTGGGATGGAGACTTTTGCCACACATTAAGATGACTGCCCATTTATAGGTTTTTCCTATTTCTAGGGGAGAAGATTGATCGGGAAGTTTGAGGCTGATGAGACCTGATTGGGGGGGGATAGGAAAGGCGGCTTGACTATGATGCTTGATCGCGCCGTCTGGGTTTTCTTCCATCACGCTGAGAAGGATTTTACTGGCGGTGGTTTCGGGTAAATAAATCCAAAAGGTGGGATGGGTTGAGGTGGTTGATCCTGTTCCGTTGAGAGGAACTAGGGCGGTTAAACCTGTTTGAGAAGAGTTAGACTCAGTATCTTGAATGCATTTTTTGTCATTGGTTCTCCTACCCCCCAGGGCTGTTTTTTTGGGCTTGGAATCATTTGCTGGTGGTTTAAAGGTGATCTGAGGATTGCTTGTGTCGGCGATCGCGACTTTGGGGGCAACGAGTAAAAATGCGAGGGTGATAAAATTGAAGCAGCTATTTTTTTTGAACATCATATTAACTCTAAAAAAAGGTAAATAATCCTTGTATATCCTATAGAACAACTTTTTTCGCCATTGATGATCACGAATTGGTTGCTATAGCTATCATTAGAATGAAAAATTATAGGGTTGACAATAGGAAATAGTATGTTTTTTTTGATAGATTCTACAACACTTTGTGAAAAATCTGGTTTACTTATAATCAAGACTAACAAGACTCCAGGTTTGCTATCTTATTATAAGCAGAATAATAACGGCTAAATTGAAGACTTTTGAGTTTAGCCCAACCTAGTAGAGCTAAAACTAAGATTAGGGGCAGAAGTGAGCCAGCAAAACGAGTGTAGTATTTTAATTGTTGATGATTCGGAAAGCGATCGCGCAGTTTATATTCGCTACCTTCAGGCTGAAAAAAATTTTAATTATCAAATTATAGAAACAGATACCTTAGAGGCCGCATTAGAAAGTTGGGAAAGGAACCATCCCGATTTGGTACTCCTCGATATTAATTTGCCCGATGGCAGTGGTCTGGAATTTTTGGAGGCGATCGCCCAAACTTCTGCTACTCCCAAGTTACCCGTTGTTGTGATGACGAGCCAAACGGATACACGGTCTTTACTCGATGCCATGAAAAGAGGAGCGAGTGACTATTTCTTTAAAGAAGAGAGAAATCCTGATGTTTTTCGTCGTTGTGTTGCCCATGTATTCAATGAATTGGAACTGTCGCGGAGATTAGCACGATTAAAGCAACAAGAAATTCTTAGTGCAGAGATTGCCCTACGGATTCGAGCATTTTTAAATTTAGATGATATTTATCAGGCGATTGTCACAGAAATTCGTGCTTTTCTCAACACAGATCGCGTTATTGTCTATAAATTTAATCCCGACATGAGCGGTCTGATTGTCGCTGAATCCGTCATTCCTCCCTGGGAGCCATCTCTCCATGCCCAGGTTATCGATAAGTGTCTTCGGGATAACCAGGGCATTGCCTATCAACAGGGTAAAGTTTTTTCGGTCTCGGATATTTATGACACGAATTTAACGGATTGCCATGTGCAATTACTGGCAGATTTTCAGGTACGGGCAAATTTGGTTGTTCCGATTCTCTTACCCCATAGGGTTGGCCAAACCAATCCCCTTTGGGGGTTACTGATTGCCCATGAATGTTCTGGGCCACGCCATTGGAAAACTGATGACATTGAATTTCTCCAGCGTTTATCAGTACAATTGGCGATCGCGATCCAACAGTCCGTCGCCTATGAACAACTGCAAAATGAACTAGCCGAAAGAAAACGGGCAGAATTAATCCTACAAAAACTGATCGCGGGAACTTCCTCTGTGACGGGAGAAGCCTTTTTTCTTGCTTTTGTTCAGAATGTGGCCGAAACTTTGGAGGTTCCTTACGCCTTAATCACTGAATTAGATGAGGATCAACTTCGTACTTTGGGATTTTGGGCAAGTGGGGCCTTACAACCGTCTATTTCCTATTCTGCTGTCCATACTCCCTGCGAATATTCCCTCAGAGACGGGCAATTTTATTGTGAACAACTGATCCAAAAACTTTTTCCTAAAGATTTGGATCTCGTGACCATGCAGGCAGAAGGCTATTTGGGAGTGGCTTTGAAGAATCATGAAGGGAATGCGATTGGTAATCTTTGCATTCTCGACACCAAAACTATTTCTGAACATAAACGGGTAGAGGCGATCGCGATCCTCAAAATTTTTGCCGCGAGAGCCAGTGCGGAATTACAACGAAAACAGGCTGATGAAAAACTCCAGCAACTCAATCAATCTTTAGAAATTCAAGTTAAAGAGCGT
>JBEIFD010000520.1:0-3271 GCA_040382535.1 Merismopediaceae cyanobacterium | reverse complement strand
CTATTGGGATTGCATACCTTAGAAATTATCCATCTAGATAAATTCTATCCAGTACTGAATGGCTTAGGACTAGTGGGATTACTGGTGACAGGGGTGACAATGACCAATCTTTTCAAAAAACGTCCCACCATTCATCGAAATCCAGAATAGATTTTATGGACTTTTCCCTCGTTTTCCGTCCGATTAGCATCTCGCCTTCTTTGCAATAAATCGGATTTTGTCGGCTTAAATCAACTGGCAAATAAGGCTAGACTTTTTTGTATTTACCAAAATTAAGAAATCCAAGGACATTAACAGTATGAATCGTCGCAAATTTGTTACTTTCGTTGCTATCAGTGGCGTGATCGCCGCCTATTCGACTCAATTTTTAACCAATTTGCCTTTAATTGGAACTCAGGTTGCCCAAGCCGATACGGAAAAAAACGAAACCATTAAAAATCTGCAAGCTGCCTACAATGGGGAAAGTAACGCCCACCAACGTTATCTTGCCTTTGCCAAAAAAGCTGATCAAGAAGGCTATAAACAAGTTGCTATACTTTTTCGAGCCGCCGCCACTGCTGAAGCTATCCATGCCGCTAATCATGGAGCCGTCATTCGGCAAATGGGGGGAACACCAACGGCTAAAATAGAAACCCCAACAGTTGGCACCACTAAAGCGAATCTAGAAGCCGCGATTACCGGCGAATCCTACGAACGGGACAAGATGTATCCCGAATTTATCCAACAAGCTCAAAAAGCTGACAATAATGCGGCAGTCAAAACCTTAACCTATGCCCAGGAATCAGAAGCCGAACACGCTAAATATTACCGTCAGGCTGCTGATAATCTGGAAACTTGGAAGGAAGTTAGCTTAAGCTTTTATGTCTGTCCTGAATGTGGTTATACTACTAGCGTTCTCAATTTTGAGGATTGTCCTGAATGTGACACGGATAAAGGACTATTTCTCCAAATTAGCTAGGCAGTTGGCTTATTATGATAGCTTGCCTTTATTCAACCTCGGACTTTTAAGGACATTAAACCCATGAATCGTCGTGAATTTGTCACCCTAGCAGGTGTGGGCGGTGCGATCGCCTGTCTGCCAGAAGTTGTTAGTGCAGAAACGGCCAACTTTGTCGCGGTGGGAACCGTTAAAGAATTAGATAAAACGGGGAAATTGTTGGTAAAAGACACGCCCGTCGGCAAAGTTCTAATCATTAAAAACCCGAATGGCAAGGGTCTAAGTGCGGTTAATCCCTCCTGTACTCATAAAGGCTGTACGGTGGATTGGAAGGCAGAGGAAAAAAGCTTTGTTTGCCCCTGTCACGATGCTACCTTTAGTAGTACTGGGGCTGTAACTGAAGGGCCGGCCAAAAAAGCCTTGAAGACTTATCAAACAAAGGTTTCTGGTGACACTATTTTGGTGAAAGCTTAAGACTAGTTCGTACTCTGATCCGTATTTTAGGGGGTGAGTTATCTCGTTTTACTAGGCGATCGCTGTCATTCACCCCTCTGAAAACAATTAACGTTAACATGGGACATTGAACCAAGAGAAACTCTGAATCTTTGTAACCATGACTCTGAGCCAAGACCAACGCCAGGATTCAATGACCACCTTACCCAGTTGGTTAAAACGGCCAATCGGGCGAGCGAGTGAACTGTCCACTGTCCAACAAATTATTAAACAGCGTCAGATCCATACTATTTGCGAAGAGGGGCGTTGTCCGAATCGAGGTGAATGTTATTCCCAAAAAACAGCAACTTTTTTGTTAATGGGGCCGGTTTGCACCCGTGCCTGTGGCTTTTGCCAGGTGGATAAGGGTCATGCTCCTATGCCATTGGATGTGGATGAACCTAAAAAGGTGGCTGAGTCGGTCAAACTGTTAGGACTGCGTTATGTGGTTTTAACCTCGGTGACTAGGGATGATCTGGCTGATGGTGGCGCGGCTTGGTTTGTGAAAGTGATGGAAGCAGTACGTCGTGAAAATCCAGAGACTCAGATTGAGGTCTTAACCCCTGATTTTTGGGGTGGAGTGGGTCGAGAAGAGAGTCAACGATCGCGGGTTTTGACAGTCGCTAAGGCCCAACCCGTTTGCTATAACCACAATATAGAAACGGTAGAACGGTTACAGGGTAAAGTGCGTCGGGGAGCCAAGTATGAGCGATCGCTGTCGGTACTGCGTTGGGTAAAGGCATTTGCGCCTCAGATTGCCACGAAATCGGGGTTAATGTTAGGTCATGGGGAAACCTGGGCAGAAATTATCCAGACCATGCAGGATTTGAGAGCTATCCATTGCGATCGCCTGACCCTGGGTCAATATATGCAGCCCTCTCTAGAACATTTACCCGTGCAGAAATATTGGACACCCGCAGAGTTTGAGGAATTGGGAGCCATTGCCCGTTCTTTGGGATTTAGTCAGGTGCGATCGGGGCCATTGGTGCGTAGTTCCTATCATGCCGGAGAAAGTTAATGGGGAAGTATCTTGATCATCTTGCATTGATGATTTTATGTTTTATTGTAGGGATTAAACTAAGCCGTTGTGTCACCACAACGACTCGTCTTCAGAACCGAACGTGAGAGTTTCCAACTCATTCGGCTCCTCGATTACGCAATCATTGTCATTGATACGCCTCTCCTGACTAACTTCTATTTTTGACTTGGCATCATGACAATGCCCATGTAATAGTTGGAGATTATCGAGTGTGTTTTTGCCCCCCTTAGCTTTGGGAATAATATGGTCGATTTCCATTTTATCCCCAGAGGCAAGGTAAGAATGGCAGTAGGTGCATTTCCCTTTTTGTTCCCTTAAAAGTATTACTACTCTTTTAGGAACTGTTGGGTCATCTCGCATTCTCTTACTCCAATATAGCCAGTCACCATCAAAGGGACTTCTTGTGTTTTGTACTTTGACAAACCTTTTGGTTGGTTTATCTCTGTGTAACACGATTTTATAGTCCTCCTTGTCTCTTTCTTTTGCTGAGAATATGAGGCGGTCGTCAATTCGATGCCAATATTTATTCTTTACCCAAGATTTCGATTTGTTAGGATGACGGGTTATCCCCCAAGCTCTGAGTTTTTGCCATAGTTGATAATCGCATCTCTGGAATGTGTCCTTACAGACCACTGTGGAGTAGTAATTAACCCACCCCCTGATATTAGAGTCGATAAGAATGTCACCATTCTTACCTCTCGTTCAGAACCGTGCATGAAACTTTCGCTTCACACGGCTCCTCAGTGATTTGGCTGGTTAGAGTACCTCATTCTTTGCGTGTCTGATGTCGTGACAATGCGTAT
>JBEIFD010000519.1:0-3273 GCA_040382535.1 Merismopediaceae cyanobacterium | reverse complement strand
TGCCCGTTGTAATAAACCCGCCATGTTGTCATAAAACGGTAAAGCCAGATAATTCGGATGGCTAAAGGTCTCTGCATCAGGATCATTTTTTCCCGTCAAATGGACGATATAAGCCCCCGCTTCTACCCACGCCGCCACACAGGGACGAATTTGTTGATTCACTGAAACCGCTCCCTGGGAACCCCCTGCTACGACAATTAAGGGCTTATTTTCAGGAATGGGTAAATCCAACGGTTGGTCTTCCCGAAACAGCGATCGCACGGGCGTACTCACCCAGAAGGTTTTAATTTTCGGTAAAAATTGGGCCGTTCCCGCAAATCCCAGGGCGATCGTCTCAAAAAAAGAGGCAAATAATTTTGTTACCTTGCCTGGAATAAAATTTGCTTCGTGTAAAATGACAGGAATCCCCAGCGATCGCGCCGCCACCACCGTTGGCCCTGCGATATAGCCCCCCGTCGTACAAATCACATCAATTTTGTGGGATTTTAATAACTTGCGAACTTGAAAAACAGAGATAACTAAGCCCCAGGCAACCTTTAGGGTTTTAAGGCTCAAACCCCCTTGAAACCCTTCTACTGGGATCGTAAACAACGGATATTCCTTCGGCACCAGGGTTTGTTCTAGGCGATTAGGAACCCCTAACCATTCAATTTGATAATCAGATAACTGTTGGGCCAGAGCTAAAGCAGGGAAGAGGTGTCCCCCCGTACCACTAGCCGCAATGAGTAAACGAATCGGTTGGGCCATCATCAAGCAATAATTTACGATTTGTCAGTGTTCGACGGTAAAGACATAATATAACTTGTGGGGGTTTTTCCAAAGGAAGACTCCTAAACTGCTGGCTACTGTTTTCCCCGTCATCAAAAAATTATGATACCTACAACTTTGTTTTTTCGCTTCTCCTTTCCTACTTTTTTAAAGCCAGTAAATTGGTCAATGGCTTTTTTACTCAGCTTGGGGATGACGCTTAATTTCGCCAGCAACCTCAGAGCAGAAGCCCCCAATACTGCCCCTCCCCAACTCAAAACGCTCATTAGTGAAATGGATAGCTTGGGCAATCAGAAAAATTTTGAGCAAATCAAGACTTTTTATAGTCCTAAATTCACCAACAGCGACGGTTTGAACTACGCCGATCTCGAACAATCCCTCAAATCTCTTTGGAAAAGATATCCCGACCTCAAATACACAACGGAATTGCTTTCCTGGGAAAAACAAGGAGATAATTTAGTCGCCCAGACCGAAACCAAGATAGAAGGAACGGGAAAGTTACAAGCCAATTCCGCCAAGCTCAACGGAACCATCCAATCTCGCCAGGTCTTTCAGGGAGATAAACTTTTGAGTCAGGAAATTTTAAATGAAAAAATCACTCTCACTTCTGGCGCAAAGCCCCCCAGTATTGATGTCAAATTACCCGAAAGCGTTCGTCCAGGTCAGGAATTTGATTTCGATGTGATCCTAAAAGATCCCGTTGGCAATAATCTGTTTGCAGGAGCCGCGATGAATCAAGCGGTAGATGCGGATAATTACCTCAATCCATCCCCGTTGGATCTGGAACTTTTGCAAGCAGGCGGCCTATTCAAACGCTCTAAAGCTCCTACTGAGCCAGAGAATCGCTGGTTATCGGGGGTATTAATTGGTGCAGATGGCATTACCTGGGTTACTCAACGTCTTCGGGTCGAAAAGTAATTTAAGGCTGATTTGTGTCACAATGCTACCGTTAATCTAAAAATTGTTCCCAATTTGATTTTTGAGACCCATGAAAAATTCCAACTTTGATGGCCAGGCCCTTTCTCCTAAAGGACAAGATTTACCCCGTTGGCCCTTTCTGTTACTGGGAGGAATTGCGATCGCAACGGCGGCAAGTGGCTTCTTGGGTTTCACCTTGGGGGATGCCGCGTTGAAGGGAGTTTCCCAGCCAGAGGTTAATCCAGCCCAAAAGGCCTTAGACAAACCCAGCAAGCCCCAAGCAGTAACGAATCAAGGCATGGTCGTGTTTAAGCCCGTCAATGAAGATAAAGTTATTAAACAGGTCAAAAGCTATATCATTAGTAAGGGCGGAAAAAATGCAGTAGATAATAACTCTAAGCCGAACGGTAAAAAATCCTCCGTTAAATCAACTAAAAAAGCAACTAAAACAGTAACTAAAACTAAGCCTGAAACTAAAAAAAATTAAGTTGATGCAATCGCGGCTAGAAACCACAAATTTTATCCAGTTTCATTCCGTTTTCCAGGCAATTATTAAATCAGAGCATATCAGAATTCTGAGATATTTATATTTCTGGCTCTTCTGTATTTGTGCCTCTTAATAAATCTAAAATTGTATCGGTGTAATGATAAAAATTAGATTCACGCTTGATTTTATAATTACGATCTTCGGGTAATTCAATCGTTAATTCCTGTTGAATTGTGCCTGGTCTCGCGCTCAATACATAAATACGTTGGGCCAAAAAAACTGCCTCTTCTACGTCATGGGTAATCATCAGAATACTGCATTTAATCCGTTGCCAAATTTCAATCAAATATTCCTGCATTCTCTCTTTGGTTTGAATGTCTAATGCGCCAAAGGGTTCATCCATTAATAGCACTTTAGGATGACAGGCTAGGGAACGGGCGATCGCGACTCGTTGTTTCATTCCGCCCGAAAGTTCCTTGGGAAATGAATCTGCAAATTGAGTTAAACCCACAATATCGAGGTAATAACAGGCGAGTTCCCAGCGTTCTTTTTGGGGTAAACCCTGAAGTTTTAAGCCAAATTCTACATTTTTTTGCACCGTCATCCAGGGATAAAGGGTATAACTTTGAAAAACTAATCCGCGATCGGCACCTGGCCCCGTGACCTCTTTTCCATCAACGATAATCTTTCCAGAAGTGGGTGTTTCTAAACCTGCGATCATCCGTAAAAGTGTGGATTTGCCCGAACCAGAAGCCCCCACCGCACAGACAAATTCAGAGGTTTCGACGTGCATATTAATATCCTGTAGGGCAATAACAGAACCTCGTTTTGTTGAAAAAGATTTATTGAGATTGGTAATTTCTAAGTGCATAATTTTATCTTCCTTGAATCAAAAATTAAAATACTTTACCGTTAGCGACACGATTATTTTTTGTTCTTACAGCTAGGAAAAATAAGTACAGTAATTTAACGATTAACTGACCATTTACACGTCCAACGGAGTAATAAACGAAAGCTTAAATCTAAGGCAAAACCAATTACGCCTAAAACAATTAAACAAGCAAAAATTTCATCGGTTCTGAGGAATTTTTGAGCTAATA
>JBEIFD010000518.1:0-3279 GCA_040382535.1 Merismopediaceae cyanobacterium | reverse complement strand
TCGCTATTATTATGAGTCGTGATTTTTAGGTGATCGCTCTTTTCTTCGTATGTATTGTATATTAGGGATTAAAAACTAGATAAAATGCCTGACTTCTAAAATTGATGTAATTACTATAAGAGGGATTTAAGCGTGATTACAAATGCTAGTAGCCTCACCCTTGGCACTCTTCGTCAAACCTTTGGCTTGAGATTTGACAGTAGCGATCGCTTTTTTGACGAATGGTTAAATAATTCACCAACACTAACCGAAACGGAACTGCAAGGACTAGATCGTCTCACTCGTAACTATACCTATCTCAGTCAAGAGGAACCGCCCCTCGAAGAAATTGTTAAGCTTGTCGTGGTCTCTCCATTGCTAGATTTGGCTGGTTTCTACCAATTTCCTTTTTTGGTAAAAGCAGAAGTCAGTACCAATCTCGACGTTGCTGACGAAGATAATACCATCGCGGTTCAAGGCAGAATTGATATTTTGGTAATCCAAGATAGTTTTTGGATTTTGGTAATCGAATCAAAACCCGCAAGGTTAGACGTTACGGCGGGAATTCCCCAAGCACTTACCTATCTGTTGACTGCTCCCAAGTTGCAGGCAAGTTGCTATGGAATGCTTACAAATGGAAGAGAAGTATTATTTTTGAAATGTGATCGCCACCAAAGCGTCCCTCAATATACGCGATCGCCTACCTATCGGTTACTTGAAAATAAAGCAGAACGTATCCAAGTTTTGCAGGGGCTTAAACAAATTGGTACTTATATTGGCAATTTCAAGTATTAGGCTATTAGGCGATCGTTTATTGGCTTCTTATTACAGCGATTTAGGGCTGATGATAAAACAGGACAATGGATCTGACGCGATCGCGTGACGGTATCTAAAAAATTTCCAGATATTTCAGATAAAACGACCCCTGTTGATTTTAAAATACGTTATCAATCTGCTCAGGAAGTATTAAAGTTTTTAAAACTGATGGCTCTGTTGGATCAACAGGATCAGTTGTTAAATTTGCGACTTTTGGGCGCAAACCTTGCGTCTCTACAATCCTCTAAAAATCTTCTGTAGGGGCGAATTGCGTTTGCCCTTAAACAACTAACTTGTCTTTTCTGGTTTTATTGTCTCCTTAATATTTTCAAGGGAAATAGTTTTCGGTGAATTATTAACCAAATGATTGATCACTTCTGTCACATCCAGTCCAGTGGTTTGTTTTAACTGTTCCAAAAAGGTAGCTAATTTAGGAATATTATTCATTCCATTATCATTATTACCATCAATAACGGTTACGCTTTCAACGCTCACATCAGGAACACTGCTGGCCATCATTTTTAGCAGAGGTTCTAATTTTTGGAATAAGAAAATTTCTTTCGCGTGACTTCCCGCCGCTACCCAGGACTGAGCTAAAGCTTTAATCCCTTCTGTTTGAGCCTTCCCTTCTTCAACAATCGTTGCCGCTTTCCCCTTAGCCTCAGCAATTTCTTGCTTACAACGAGCCTCAGCAGGAGCAATCACATCTGCCTGTAGTTGTTTTTCTACCTGCTTAATTCGCTCTGTTTCTACCGCGACTTCCGCTTGTACTTTTGCCAGTTGGGACATAACGACAGATTCTACCTCTGCAATCATTGCAACCCTTTTTGTTTGAGCATCTCGAACTCTTTTTTCGGCATCAGCCTTGGCAATTTCCACATCCCGTTGAATTCTTCGTAAAGCAGTGATACGTTGATTTTCTGAATCTTTAATAATCGATTCTGCCCTGGCATTTGCTTCTGCAATACGCGCATCTCGTTTTAAATCTGCTTGTTGTTTGCGTCCAATAGAATCTAGATAGCGGACTTCATCAGAAATCGTTTGAATCTGTAAACCGTCAAGAATGAGTCCTAATTTTGCTAAGTCATCTTCCGCTTCTAATAATAAATTTTGAGCAAAAGCAATCTGGTCATCATTCGCTTCTTCGGGAGTCAAACTCGCTAAAACACCCCGTAGATTTCCTTCTAACGTATCCTTAGCAAGTTGTTCAATTTCGGATCTTTTTTTACCTAGTAAACGCTCGATCGCATTGTGAATAATGGGTTCTTCTCCTGCAATTTTAATATTGGCAACTCCCGCCACAATCAGAGGAATTCCCCCCTTAGAATAGGCATTAACCACCTTAAGATCGATGATCATATTAGTCAAATCCATCCGAAAAACCTGTTCAAGAGCAGGGATTTTAATACTACTTCCCCCTTTTACTAAACGATAACCAACAGTTTTTTCTTCGGAAATAGAACGCCGTTGCCCCGCAAAAATCAAGACTTCACTAGGCTGGCAAATATAATACAAGTTTCGGAACACCAAAAATCCTGCTCCCGTCCCTGCGCCAAAAATAGTTAACAATGCAATAATGATTTCCATGATTGTTTCCTCAAAATAATAATCTACAAAAAAATGAATGGCTTTTAAAAAATTAACGAACTAATGGGGAGTTTGACTCTTCTCTAAAAATCACTCCTCTTTCTTTTGAACCAGCGTTCCTACGACATCAACTCCCAGGGTTTGTTTAACACTTTCAAGGAATTGACCAATAATTTCGGGATAGACTTTAATCAAACTAGAGAGGGATTTGCCATCCCCACTATCCACAACGTGAATTTTGTCTAATTGCAAATGGGTCGGGACTTTAACTGACTCTTTTAAGACTGCTTCAATTTGCTGAATTAAAAATACTTCCGAAGCCTCTTTTCCTGTTTCTATCCAAACCTCAGATAACAGATCATTGACTAAAGCGGTGGCCTTAGCATTTTCTGCGGAAATTGCGGCTTTACCACGAGCAAATAAGGTTTGAGCTTCTTGATCGGCGATCGCAGGCAGAACTTTATCCGCTTGCAATCTTAATCGCTCTAGTTCGATCCGAACTTCTTGAAGTTTCTGCTCTATTTTGGCTCGCTTTTCTTTAGCGGCCGCAATGGTAATTTCTTCTTCAGATTTCGCTTGTTGTTCTAGTTGAGCTTTGATTTTACGGAGATCATTATTTTTTTCTAGAACAATGATTTCGTCTTGAATTTTAGCAATTTTTGCTTGTTCTTCGCATCGGGCTTCAATTTGTTCGGCTTCCTTTAAAGCATTGGATTCAGCAATCTCCGCATCTCGAATAATTCGAGCAATTCTTTCCCGACTTAAGGAGTTTAAATAGTCAACATCATCGGAAACATTTGGGAGCATCCCATGTTGGAATGAGTACAAATACTTATAAAGCTTTATGGACAGAAAAAGGGAAAGATAGATGAAAAACTAACCGAGGAAATGACCATG
>JBEIFD010000517.1:0-3280 GCA_040382535.1 Merismopediaceae cyanobacterium | reverse complement strand
TCCTCCATTAGCTGAACAAAAACGAATCGTTACCAAATTAGACAATTTATTTGCCCATACTCGTCGCGCCCACCAAGAATTAGACCACATTCCCAAACTCATTGAACGCTATAAACAAGCGATCCTTTCTGCTGCTTTTCGGGGTGATTTAACGGCTGATTGGCGTAAAGAAAATAATTCTCTATCTATGTTATACATGGACAATAAAGAGTTAATTAATGCCAAGGTAGAAGAGTTATCGATTCTACCAGAAAAATGGGCATGGATTAATATTTCTTCAGTAGCAAAAGTCACGGGAGGACTAACAAAAAATCAAAGTAAAATGAAACTTGAAAAAATAGTTCCTTATCTTCGGGTTGCCAATGTGTATGCAAACGAGATTCGTCTTGATGAAGTTTTAGAAATTGGCATTAATGAAAGTGAATGGAAACGAGTTAAACTTGAAAAAGAAGACCTTTTAATTGTTGAAGGTAATGGAAGTTTAGAACAAGTCGGGCGTGTCGCAATTTGGAATGGTGAAATAGAGAATTGCGCTCACCAAAATCACTTAATTAAAATCAGATTTGATGAATTAGTAATACCAAAATTTGCACTTTACTGGCTATTATCTCTTGATGGTCGTAGAGCAATTATGCAATTAGCATCATCAAGTTCAGGTCTTCATACGTTAAGTATGTCTAAAGTTAGTTCTTTACCTATGCCATTATGTTCTGTAAAAGAAATGAATATCATAGTTGAAATTATTGAGACTCTCTTTAAAAAAATTGATCGCCTTGAGCAAGAATATCAAAAAGCAATGAAATTTCTCGATCGCCTAGAACAAAGCACCCTCGCCAAAGCCTTTCGCGGTGAAATAGTTCCCCAAGATCCCAACGATGAACCCGCCAGTATTTTGCTAGAACGAATCCAAAAAGAACGAGAAAACCAACAAACACCCAAAAAACGTCAACTTTCCCTATTTAAAGAAAAAACCTAATAATCACGAGATTACCCGACACGCGATCGCGTCCGACTTTCTCCACAGGCCCCGTTTCTTTCATCGTGACTTATCCCTGAGTAAAAAATTGTAGTGCGATCGCCTCACCAGTTAGGTTAAGTTGACGCAAGAAAACCCAACATCCCTTGGTTAGTTTCATTAGCGTGATCGCCTATTCTAAACCAAATCCGCCAAAATATTAGCGATCGCCGATCTTGTAGCCGATCTTGTAGGGTGTGTTACTGAACGCACCAAATTGATATTATTCACCGTAATCATCCAGTTTTTTGGATTTTTATCGATTATATCGCATTCTATGTCACTGAAGATAAATGGCGATCGCATTTTTTCATGGGGTGTTAAGCCGCGATCGCATTAGCGTTTAACTGGATGGATGCGGTAGTAATAGTTCAACAAATTCAATTAATTCAGGAATATCATTTTGAACCACATCCCAAAGCACTTTTAGATTAATTCAGTCATATTGATGAGTAAAATATCACGCATTCCCGCAATTTCTCGCCAGGGTATATCTGGAAATTGTTCTCAAAACTCTGGAGATAGACGTTTGACTGCTTCACCAATAATAATAATTTGATATAAAATTGCAAATTGTTTTTCTTCATTGTCGGACAAGCTATTTTTATCAAGTCCTGCTGTAAACTTGATAACCCGTTGACAAGCATTTAGAATATCTAATAATGAAGCATCATTTCTGTTCATAAATCACAATTGCTGCATCCAAAATTGATTGTCGCCGAATCCAGTTATCGCTATTTTCGATTCCTTCCCAAGTAGCAAGATCAACGGCACGATTAAATCGAGTTTCCAATTCAACTTTAATCTTGGCTAAAGTTAGCAATCCCTGTCGGGCCGTTGGCGCAAATTGTAGCAAAATATCTATATCACTGTTGGGTCGAAAATGTGAGCCAAGAATAGAACCGAATATGCCCATTTTGGTAATGTTCCATTTTTGGCAAAGTTGAGCTATTTCTATTTCAGAAAGTCCAATTCGACTTTGGAGTTGAGGCTGGCTATCGGTAAGCATAATTTGATAGAGGAGATGGGTTACTATTCCTGTTCTACTATCATAGTAAGGAATGAAAAATAAATAACCTGTGCTTTTTTCTGTGATGAACAAATTCTACAAAGAACTCTTGTTCTTGATTATTGAGATTATAGGTTCGTATCCCCCCGATTAATACCTTTTTTGTAGGGGCTTAACAGTGTTAAGCCCTTTTATGCGTTTATCAAGCAATACATTGTCTATTGACCCTTAAGATTAAGGACATAATGGTATTATGTCCCTACAGAAATCGATATCTTGAATGCACAACTTATTAAATCCTTGTTCCTAAACGGCGATCGCATTTTTAAGTGGTGTTGGTCAACGGCAATCTCATTAAACAGCAATCATTTCAGCCTGTAGGTTGGATTGACGAAAGAAAACCCAACATCCTTTGGTTAGTTTAATCGGTGCGATCGCCTTGGCAACATAACTTTTTACAAATCTAAGTCATAAATATTAAAAAATAACTCGTTTATAGAGTTCTAATACATGGATTTCTAGATTAACTGATTCGAGTATGAATGAAGAGTTTTCTTCGCTGAATTCAGTCAATAACCATTGATTAGTATTCAGTCGGTGATACATTTCTACTTTTTGAATATTTTGATAAATAACAAGATATTCCTCCAAACTTAGCAAGGATTTATAAAGATCAAACTTCGCTTTTTTATCGTATCTTTCTGTAGAAGGTGATAAAACCTCAGCAATCAAGCAAGGATTCGTGATTGACCTTTGGCTATCATCAGCGAAAAGAGGATTACCTTTTACGACAACAACATCGGGATAAACATAACTTTTAGTATCGGCAAGCCAGACCCGCATATCGCTGACAAATACTTCATAATCCCTATCATCTAAACCAATTGATAAGAGTGTATGGAGTTTACTGGTTAGTCGATTATGGTTAACAGAAGCTCCAGACATTGGAAATAGTTCCCCATTAATGAGTTCAGTTTTTGTTTCAGCTTTATTTTCTTCTTCTAAGTATTCCGTAGGAGTAATTTTTCTTTCTGTCGCTAAAACCATCGATCAAATTTCCTCATTAAATTATTTTAATCTTACTAGATTTTATTAAAAAGGTCTTCTCAACTCAGAAACTTTTTTGCCGCGATCGCTTATTAAATTGATCACCATCCTTAATAAAGAAATAAAGATTAAAGCTAAACCAGAGCCGCCAAAATATTCGTCACTTCCGATGACAGTTTAGATGACTAACTGCCCTTTACCGAGACATT
>JBEIFD010000516.1:0-3281 GCA_040382535.1 Merismopediaceae cyanobacterium | reverse complement strand
GCGAAGAATTTACTCCCTCAGAATTTGCAGAAATTGGCGATAAAATCCGCGCTACTTTGGAACCTTTGGTCGTTTCTTTACGAGATCAAGGTAAAGCTATGCGGATTGGGGTGAATCATGGCTCCCTGTCAGAAAGAATGCTCTTTACCTACGGCGATACCCCTTTGGGAATGGTGGAATCTGCTATAGAATTCATTAAAATCTGTGAATCCCTCGATTTTTATAATATTGTCATTTCCATGAAAGCCTCCCGTGTTCCCGTGATGTTGGCGGCCTATCGTCTGATGGTCAAACGCATGGATGAATTGGGTATGGATTATCCCCTCCATTTGGGTGTAACCGAAGCGGGCGATGGGGAATACGGGCGTATCAAATCGACGGCGGGCATTGCGACCCTTTTGGCTGACGGTATTGGTGATACTATTCGTGTTTCCTTAACCGAAGCCCCCGAAAAGGAAATTCCTGTTTGTTATAGCATTTTGCAAGCTCTCGGATTGCGGAAAACGATGGTCGAATACGTGGCCTGTCCTTCCTGTGGGCGTACTTTATTTAATCTGGAAGATGTGTTGCACAAAGTCCGTGAAGCGACCAAACATCTAACAGGTCTAGATATTGCGGTGATGGGTTGTATTGTCAACGGGCCAGGCGAAATGGCCGATGCAGATTATGGCTATGTGGGCAAACAAGCGGGTTATATCGCGCTCTATCGGGGTCGGGACGAAATTAAACGGGTTCCCGAAGACCAAGGGGTGGAGGAATTGATCAATTTAATTAAGGCAGATGATCGTTGGGTTGATCCCTAGTCGGCACAATGGAAAAATTCTCCCTATATTTATTAATCTTCGCCCTATTTTATTGGTTATAAACCCAAAATTCATGCTACTCAAACGGTTTGAGTTTCTTCTCCATCCGACGGGAAAAATTGAAATTTCTAGGGGCATTCGGACTTTTTTTGCCTTAGCTATTCCGATCGCGATTGGTTATACTTTGGGTCAACCAGAGTTGGGGTGGAATATCGGGTCGTCGGCTCAATTGTTGCTTTTAGCCGATGTGGGGGGTCTCTATGGTATTCGGGCCAAATCCCTAATCGGTTCCACCCTGGGCATTTTGCTGGCGATCGCCTTGGGAACCTTAATCAGTGGTTGGCTAGGCTTAACGGTTATTGTCGTTTTTTTTGGTCTATTTATTGCAGGATATTTGACCGTTTATGGTGAAAATGGAGCTTTTGCAGGATTAGTAATCGGTTTATCCCTACTGATTGCCATTAACCTACCGACAGGGGGCTGGGATATTGCGGTAGAAAGGGCCTGGATCGCTCTCTTGGGGAGTAGTTGGGCGATCTTTTTAGCGTTGGGAATTTGGCCTTTTCAACCTAATCTCCCCTTACTTCAGGTTGTTGCTCGCAACTTTCAGGGAATTGCTAGTTATCTCAGGACTTTTCGTTCATTTTCGGCGTTCGATCAAGAAGAAAATCCTGCTTCCTCCCAGCCTCGTCAATTATTGCTAGAATCTCGTCAATTGCTGACCTATACCCGTGTGGGACGTTGGGGCAAAAGTGAGCTACGGGAATTATTGATTGTGTTGATTGAAGACAGCGATCGCATTTTAACGACCATTATTAGCATTCAGGAACTGCTTCGTATTTATCCTCTGCCCCAATTAACGACGGTCAGTATTTTGCTTGATGATGTGCGCGATCAGGTAGCTAAGATTTTAGAGGACATCGGACAATTAATTTTAGGGAAAGCCAAAATACCCGATTGCGATCGCTTGAAGCTATTAATTAAAGCCGTTGAGCAACAGCAAATATTGCAACGAAAGACCCTGGAAACCGATATTGAAAATTACGCTAGTTATGCCGCTGTAGAGCAAATCAAAACCTGGTTAAGCAAATTACAACAACAACTCTACCTAGCCAGTCAAAGCGCCCAACAACTCCATGACCGCAATCAATGGCAAAATCCTTCTAAAAAGCTGAAACGTAGCCCCACTGAAAAAGAACTCTGGATTGCCTCAGAAAAATCTTGGTGGGAACCAATAAAGGAGAATTTTAACCTAGAATCTCCCCTATTTCGTCATGCGTTACGGTTGGGTTTAGGAGCCGCTTTGGGGGTTTTGATTTATACTTTTGCCCATATTCCTCACGGGCTTTGGATTGGTTTTACCTTGGTGATTGTGCTTAAACCCGATTTTAGTTTGACTTTTCAGCGTTTATTTTTACGGATTATTGGAACAGTTTTAGGGTTGATAGCAGTTTATTTTTTGTTAATTCTGATTCATCCCCCTTTGTTATTAGAAATTATTGGCATTTTTTCAATGGCGATCGCCCTTTCTCTGATCCGATTTCACTATAGTTTAGCTGTCTTTTTTATCACGATTTTTGCAGTTATTTTGAGTGAAGTTCAGGCGACTTTACCGAATGTCGATTTTATTACCGCTCGTTTAGTGGGAACCTTAATCGGAGGGGCGATCGCCTTTATTTTGTCCTTTAGTGTCTTACGGATGAAAGAGGAGTTACGTTTTTCGAGTGCCTTGATCCAATCCCTCAGCGAGATGACGGTCTATTTTCAATCCGTTATGGACGTTTATCTCGGTAAAACTGCCTATGATCCTGTTAATCTCACTCGCAATCGCCACGAAATTCGTTTAGCCAATACTAAAATGCAGGCGGCACTCCAACGACTCTTAGATGATCCCAGTACTCCTTTTGAAACAATGGAACCTGCGATCACGCTCACTAATTACATTCCTCGTTTAGGTCGGGGGATAACGGTTCTGTTGACCCAACTTGAACAACATACGGGTAGTGAACCCCATCCCGATCTGGCTCTGTTTACTGAGCAAGTCACCCAGTCTTTAAGTCAATTTGCCGAGGCTCTCCAGGAGAATACACCGCTTCTGCCTTTACCTGAACTCAATCAGACCATGCAGGATATTATTACCCATCTTCAGGATCGACAGGAAGAGCGATTAACTGAAATTGCCAACCAACAACACAATACCGTTACCCATCAATATTTACGAGATTATAATATTGTTGCGACTGAACTTCAGGAAATGGTTTTTCGTCTTGAGGCGATTCATGAGGCTCTTTCTCGTTTTCAATCGATTAGTTAAGCTGAATACGATATACGATACACTATCAGCAATTCTAAATTTAGCGTTAGGTAAGGGTTGTAGAAAAAAGGATAATGGGAAAGGAGAACAAAATTGAAAACAGGAGGCAAAAAAGATGCAAGGGATAATTAGTATGGGTGGAGTTATAGCTTACTTGTTAGCAG
>JBEIFD010000515.1:0-3297 GCA_040382535.1 Merismopediaceae cyanobacterium | reverse complement strand
TTCCATTGTCGGTATTGGCTACGCGGCGCGATCATTACGAGAAAGATTTCTCAAAACCCTAGAAACCAGCTACTATTTTCGTCCCCTAGAGGGAGCGGTTGTATTGAGAGCCTATCCTTCCCTCTGGCAAGTTTATTTGGAAAAAGAAGACGGCTATGAATTGATTGCGGAAGTTCCTGAAAAACCGTTGGGAGAAGTTTTAGAAAATTTAATTCTAGAAAAAACTAATCCAACAACAGTAAATGGGGAAGAAACAGTTAAACAAAAAAAAACAGGACTATTTGCTAGTATGAACCGATTTTTAAAAGCATTGAATCAATAATGAGATTACCAAAAGATTCAAATTTTGTTCTTAGTTGGACAGTAGTATCTCATTAACTAAAATCTCTGCCTCGTCGATGGAAGCATTGATTAATAATAACCCAGGATAAACTGCATGAAACCAAAGGGGATGGAGAAAAACTTCGCAACCCTGGGCTGTTTTCTGGAGAGGAAAATCTAAAGCATCTTGAATTAAAGCAGGTAAATTAAAAACCCGATCGCCTGTAGTTGAAAAGAGGGGTTTTCCATCAACGGGAAAGATGATTTCAGTTAAGATATTATGGCGATCGCTTTCTAATTTGATGCTTTGAGCCAGACGAATAAATTTGCCTAATAATCGATCTTTTTCAGCTTGAATTGTTTCAGAAATTTCTAATAAGGGAAACTGAGCTTGCAATAAAATTAGGGCTAAAGTGGGTGGTTGTTTTTCCCAATTCCAATCCCAATCGGGTAATAAATTTTGTCGATTGGCGAATAAATAATCAGTTGGTTGGTTGAAATAAATTTCCAAATCGGAACAAATCATCATCACAAAATTTAATCCAAATTAATGGCTTTTTCGGTTTTGACATCAAAGAAATGAACTTTATCGATCGCGATCGCCAGCCAAAGAGTATCTCCTCGCTGAACGGTGTGATCGGGAGACATACGGACTTGGAGGTGAAGCCCTGGATCGCCAACGAGATGGACTAATAAATAGGTTTCATTGCCCAAAGCTTCAAATAAATCGACTATAACCTCTAAATTTGTGGGACTAGCGGTACTCACCGTAAAATGTTCTGGTCGAATGCCCAGAAGTAGCGCTCGCCCTGGATAAAAACTGACAAAGGGTTGCCAATATTCCGATAAATTTAACTGAAACTGAGCATGGGTGACTAATTTCGCCGATTCTACCTCAACTTTAATAAAATTCATCGGGGGTGAACCGATAAATTCCGCCACAAAGCGATTGGCAGGATGATTATAAAGCTCCAACGGCTTGGCTAATTGTTGAATTTCTCCCTGATACATCACCGCAATGCGATCGCCCATTGTCATCGCTTCGGTTTGATCGTGGGTCACATAGATAGTGGTAATTCCCAATTGACGTTGGAGTTTGACAATTTGACTGCGAGTTTCTGCTCGTAATTTGGCATCCAGATTTGATAATGGCTCATCCATCAAAAAAACTTGCGGATTTCGCGCGATCGCTCTTCCTAGTGCAACTCGTTGTTTTTGTCCCCCTGAAAGCTCTTTCGGTAGGCGATCGAGTAAAGCGTCAATCTGTAAGCGGGCCGCCACTTCCCTGACCTGCTGCTCAATCTTCTTCTCTTGTTCTGAACGATACCGCAGTCCCTTGGGTAATTTGCGAGTAAGTCCCGTGAGGGTATTTTCTAGCCATTGGGGAAATTTCCCCTGATTTTTTTCATCGGAAGCGTTCATCCGTCGCAGACCAAAGGCAATATTGTCATACACCGACAAATGGGGATAGAGGGCATAACTCTGGAAAACCATCGCGATATCCCGTGCTTTTGAGGGAATTTGATTGACAACGCGATCGCCAATCAAAATATTGCCGCCTGTAACGTCTTCTAGTCCCGCAATCAGCCGCAATAACGTACTTTTCCCACAGCCCGATGGCCCCACCAAGACCATGAATTCTCCATCCTCAATGGCGAGATTAATGGAGCGCAGAACGTTCACCTGACTGGATTTGTTACCCTTAGATTCTGGGGCGGTAACAGTCGTGTTTTCTGCGGTAGGCGAACTGGAGAGGGAACTTCCTCCCCGACTCGGAAAACTTTTATAGAGACTCTCGACAACAACCTTGGCCACGGTAAGAAATTTTGATATTTTTGTCTCAAAATCCTATCATTTTAATTCCCGTTATGGGACATCAAAAACGCGATCGCCTTTGTCTGTTAATATCTCGACAAGATGAATCGTCCAAATGACGGTGATGAAAACTATGGGAAAGAAGTTCTAATTCGCTGAGAAACGCGATCGCTTTTTAGGAGCTAAAACTTTAGCAGAAGTATTCAATCATAACTTTTACAATTGGATGATTGCATTTTTTGTTTCTGGATCTAAAACGGAGATCACTTTCTTCTTAGGGCGATCTCTTTATCATAAAAACGAACAAAACTAAGCAAAACCGAAATTATCTTAGCATTAAAGCGAAAATAGCGAAAGGAGCTTTAATCTCACTGAATATAGTAAATATTTTATTGTTGTATCCTACAATACCATATTGACTATTTTTGCAAAAATCATGCGACGATGTTGATCGTTATCGAACAAAAGTACCGACGACCAATCAAAAGTTAATTTAGCAGGGGGAAAAATTCTGCCTTCTGAAGAAGTTTTGATTGCAAACACAAATCTTAAATAATCAATCGCAAATATGGCTATTACTTTCAAGAGTTTCATCAATCTTCC
Organism: Merismopediaceae cyanobacterium; assembly: GCA_040382535.1. Taxonomy (GTDB): domain Bacteria; phylum Cyanobacteriota; class Cyanobacteriia; order Cyanobacteriales; family Microcystaceae; genus Snowella. The sequence continues at coordinate 558 of JBEIFD010000515.1, read as the reverse complement.
TGACACCCTTAATCCCACTACGGATAACGGTGCTCATCGTGTTCAAGTTGTCGGCAATCTTGCTTATATCGCTGATTGGATTACAGGCGGTTTACAAATTTGGAATGTTGGCAATCCTACCGCTCCTACCTTTGTTGGTAGTTATAACGTTAATACCAAATCAAGAGGTCTTCAAGTTGTTGGCAACTTAGTCTATCTAGCTGATCAAGAGTTCGGCATTAAAATTATTGATGTTACCACTCCTGCTGTTCCTGTTTTGGTTGGCAGTTATGATACTCAAGGAAAGGCCTATCGTGTCAAGGTAGTGGGTGAATTAGCTTATGTCTCTGATGGTTTATCGGGTGTACAAATTCTTGATGTTAGTAATCCAGCCAGTATATCGCTTGTCGGTCAAGCTATCGACACGGGTATTCCGTCTGGTTTGCCTAGTGATTCCAGGGTAACTGACCTAGTAGGAAACTTACTTTATGTTGCCGATTCTGCTTCAGGATTAAAAATTTACAATGTCAGTAATCCTGTTGCTCCTATTTTGCTTAACTCTACTGATACATTAAGTGC
>JBEIFD010000514.1:0-3304 GCA_040382535.1 Merismopediaceae cyanobacterium | reverse complement strand
GATGTATGCACCAAGGCGAAATGGTATCAAAAACTACTTTTTCGATGAATTAAAAAGATGATTTAAGGGATTTTGCCATGTTTTCTCTCAGTATGCGAATTTCTTAAAATGCCTCAAATGGCGCAATTGCGTTGTTTCATAATTAAATTGATCTGTCAATGCGTAAGTCCTAGATTAATTAATCCCATTTATTTTGTAACATTTCTTTACGAAAATAATTGTTATCCTAGAAATAAGGTTATCAAAAAAGACTAGAGAAAAATAATTGTTCAACATTTGTGATTATGTTGTGAACTTTAGGTACTTAAAATTAACCTAAAAAAATCAATTTATTATTGTATTTTAGGAAAATCATAAAAAAAAAGAAATTAAAAGATATTTTGTCTGGTTTGATCACTAATTGGATGACTTAGTTCTCAAATCCTTGAAAAAGTTATTGATTTTAAAGTAGGACGAAAGAAAAGGAGGATTAACCGAATGGATAGACAATTTGCCGATCGCCGAGAAGCAGGAAAACTCCTAGCCTCTAAACTCAATACCTATCAGGATCGGGCAGACGCGATGGTTTTAGCCCTACCGAGGGGAGGTGTTCCTGTGGCCTTTGAAATTGCGACCCGTCTCCATCTTCCCCTAGATGTTTGGATCGTCCGAAAGCTCGGTGTTCCCTATCACAAGGAATTGGCAATGGGCGCGATCGCGGCTTCGGGGGAAAGGGTCATGAATCAGGAGGTGCTGAAGTGGTCAAATATTTCACCAGAAACCATTGAACGAGTGGTCAAAGAAGAATCTGAGGAACTGCAAAGACGAGATCAAATTTATCGACAAGGCAAACCCTGGCCGAGCTTGACTGACCAGATTATTATCCTGGTTGATGATGGCATTGCGACAGGAGCCACGATGCAAGCCGCGATCGCTTCCCTTAAACCTCATCAACCTAAAGAAATTATTGTTGCTGTTCCCATTGCGTCCCCTGATATCTGTACAAAAATTCAAGCCGAAGTTGACCAAGTAATCTGTTTACTCCAACCCGAATCCTTAGACGCGATCGGTCGTTGGTATCTCAATTTTGCCCAAACCACCGATCAAGAAGTCAAGGACTGTTTAGCAGAATCCGCCCAGCAATTGAAGAGTTTCTCTCCGATCCATTAGTCTTGAAATTCGAGTACGGATTGTCACTCTTCTCGTCAAAAAAAGCAAGTTTGTAATATGTATTCAGAAAAAACTGGAATAATATTTATTTGTGAGATGAATTTCTTTTTTGAGAAACACTAATTGGAAAAAAATTACTAACTAATAAACAAAAAATTCCTATATTGATAAAAACATCTGCTAAATTAAAAATCGGAAAATTAATGAGGCGAAAATCCAAAAAAATCAATGACGTGACCCCACAAAAAACGATCAATTCCGTTGCCTACTGCCCCCGCCAAAATACATCCATAACCACACTGTTCCAGTTTGGGCATTCGCGGCGATCGCCAAGCGAGAAAAATTAACCCAAGACTTACCCCTAAAGATAGCCATTTTAACCAACCAGCCCCCCCTCGAAACACACTAAAAGCGGCTCCCGTATTAATCACATAGGTGAAATGAAAAATATTGGGGAGAATCGGTAAAGTGGTTACAGGCGGATGGAGGAGATAGGCTACCAAAGATTTACTAACTTGGTCTAACACGATGCCCGCGATCGCCACTATCCAAAAAACAGCATTTTTTTTCATCATCAACTTGGGTATAAGAATTGCTTAAGAATAGTTGTGGAGAGGCTCGAAGCCCTTTCCCAGAGTATATCGATATGTACAACCTGTTTAAGACTGCCATATTTCTATTTCTTGGAGCGATCGCACAACAAAAAAGCGACCAGATCACTCTAGCTTCCATGAGTAAAGATGATATTTGATCATCCCAATTTTTGCAAATAATTGAATTAAAGCATTAATAAATTGAAAAGACTGATTTTGACTAAGTACAGATTTTTTTCTGATGATTTCATAAGTAGGATAGACCTTTGGTGACATATCCTCAAAGGAACATCTCGTTAATCCCAATAATTCCTCAAGTTCAGAATATTTTTGCTCGGATATGACATTCATATTTCCCCATGTTTGTTTTTCAATATCTTTAAACAATAAACCCACAATCGACCTGAAAAATTTTAAATTTTCTGAAGCGATAAAATCGGTACAAGTAATGGTTCCAGAAATATCAAGAACTCTCTTTGCTTCAAGAAGAAACTTCTCTCTATCTGGGAAATGAAATATTGATTCAAGAGCCATTACTCTATCAAAGGAGGCATCACTAAAGGGTAAGTTCGTTGCATCTGCGTTGACAAACTCAAAAGTGTTATTTTTCTCAGGATGTACTTGATGTTTTGCGATTTCTAGTTGACGTTGATCAATATTAATACCACAATATTTTATATTAGAAAATATCTTATTGAGATATATTGCTAATCCTCCAAAACCACAACCGACATCTAGAATTCTCATTCCATCTTTGATGTTGGCGGCATTGCAAAATCTATCTGTCAATCGGTCAGACGCATCAATAAAATCTTTTGAGGTTATTTGTGCAAATTCTGGATTATCCCAATATCCCCAGTGAACATTTCTAGAAAACATCATTTCAGTATCGGGATCATCAAATGAATTCATTATTTGATCAAAATACGGTAGAGAAGGATTATCTAGGGCGAATTTAGAAATATTCATGATTAAAAATACCTCTTGCTATTTTTGTTTGATTTTGGTTTCTAGAAAATCATCATTATACCCAATGATGCTATGACACAATTTAAATTTTTCCATTAACTGAATTAACCAAAACGTTGGATCAGGAACTTGTACAATACGGCCATCACGAACTTTATATCCATGTCTCGCAGATTTTGGGAAAGCATGATGACTATTATGCCATCCATCTCCCAGAGTAAGAATAGCAACAAAATAGTTATTTCGGCTTCCATCCTTGGTCATAAAATCTTGCTTTCCATACAGATGACCGATAGAGTTCAGAAAACCATTAGCATGGAATAATAAAGTTGTACTTAGACAAAGTGCTAACAAATAGTCAGTTCCCCCCATTAATACAGACAAATAGGCAAGACCCAATGAAGGAACAAAATGAAGTCTATCCATCAGCTTTAAGATAGGATCATTTTCAATATCTATTGGTAATTCATCAGGATTAGGATAAGCATACTTTGGAACCAGTACCCAGGCAAATTCAGCATATAACAAACCCATTATTCCTTTGTAAGGAGCTAAAGGACTATGGGGATCTTGATTGCTGTCTGTATATTTGT
>JBEIFD010000513.1:0-3317 GCA_040382535.1 Merismopediaceae cyanobacterium | reverse complement strand
TTCGGCAAAGTGTTCTACCAGTTTATATTTGGGTCGGAGTTTCATCGCTTTTATCTTCTGTTGACTTTAGCTTATTTTCCCTCACTCTTTCCCCTATAACTGGATTTCTTTTGCTCGTACTTTTTAGATGCGTTCGCCCTGCCTCAATAGTTACTCATTTGAATTTAACACAATGGATTTAATACGCTCGTGGTTGGAAGCTTCTTTTGCTGCTCTCAGTTCAGGCTTTGCACGGATTCTTTGGAATTTATTTTTAGCTTATATTCCCGTCTTTTTAAGCGTTTGGTTATTTCGTTGGTCTGAACGGCGATCGCTTTTTTGGTGGGTAATTTTGGCGACATTTGTTGCTTTTCTACCCAATGCACCCTACATTTTAACGGATATTATTCACTATATAAGGTCTATACGACAAGGATTATCTGACAGTATTATTATTTTCGCCCTCACGCCTCAATATTTAATATTTCTCATCGGAGGATTTCAGGCCTATGTTATGTCTTTATTGAATCTAGAATTTTATTTAACAAAAATAGGACAGGAAAAATCTATCTTTGCTGTTCAAATTTTAATTCATTTTTTATCGGCGATCGGAATTTATTTAGGAAGATTTCTACGCTTTAATAGTTGGGATTTTGTCACTCAACCCGATGAGTTAGCTGAAACGTTAGCTCAGGATCTATCCCATAAACAACCTGTCTTAGCGATCGCAATTACTTTTATCATTTTATTCAGTCTTTATTGGATTACGAAACAAATTAATTTAGGTCTTGTTTTACGGTTTCAACAATTACAAAAAGAATGGAATAAAAATTATTGATTTTTCAGTGATCGCATTCCCCAGAAAATCAAATTAGGATCAAATTTGCAATCATTAGCTATATCAGGGTATATTTCGTTTAAATAAGATAATAATCTTTCCCCATCTCCCCCTGTAAAAATAATCTTACTATTAGGAAACTGCTTTAACCAGTCTTGGATAAAACTCGTAATTCCTGATAATAAAGTATAAATAATTCCACTCGCGATCGCGTCTTCCGTATTCATCGCCCAACGAGTCGGTAAAGATTGGGGTAAATTTAAACGAGGTAAAGCGGCAGTTTTTACAGATAAAGATTGAAATTGCAGACCCAAGCCAGGTAAGATCGCTCCTCCGCTTAATTCCTGATCCTGATTAACTCCTGTTAAAGTTAAAGCCGTTCCCCCATCAATTACTAAACTCGGAAATCCGTAAATTTCACCACTACCTAAAACTGCTAAAGCGCGATCGATTCCCAAGGTTGAATAGAGATTTTTTAAGGGAATATCAGTTAGTTGAATTAATTTAAGATAGGAATAATCTAGAAAAAGTTTAGTTTGCTCAGGCACAACAGACGCTAAATAGAGACGAATATTCGCAGGAAAATTAGTAATTGAATCATGATTAGTCTGCCAAGTTTTAATTAAAATATTCTGTTCAAAATAAGCCCAATGTAAATGGGAATTACCAATCATTAATGCTAACCATTTAGACGACGCTTCCATAAAGATTCGGTTATTTCCCTAATTTCGTGCTTAACAGAACGTCTATGATCGCGTTAGGGTAAGAGAAATATGATCTTTAACGGCGATCGCAACTATGACTACTTTAACCCTCTCAGAAAATCCGCTCCTCATCGGTAAAGGACTGCCTCCCTTTGATCAAATCCAAGCAGAACACATTATTCCCGCGATCACTCAACTTTTAGCGGAATTAGAAACCGAATTAACGAATTTAGAAAAAAATGTCGTTCCCACTTGGTCGGGATTGGTAGAACCCTTGACCCAGATAGAAGAACGCTTAAATTGGAGTTGGGGGATTGTCGGTCACTTAATGGGGGTAAACAATAGTCCTGAATTACGGGAAGCCTACGAAGCTGTTCAGCCCCAAGTTGTTCAATTTTATAGCCGACTGAGCCAGAGTCAACCGATTTACGAAGCGTTTAAAAATCTACAAATTGGCAAGGACTGTTTAAATCTAGATCTTGCGCAAAAACGCATTGTCGAAACCAATCTCCGTGAAGCAGAACTGTCGGGTGTAGGTTTAAGGGGCGCAGAAAAAGAGCAATTTAATACGATTCAATTAGAATTAGCGGAATTAACCACAAAATTCTCGAATAACCTCCTAGATGCCACGAAAGCTTTTGAACTTAAATTAACCCAACCCCAGGAAATTGAGGGATTACCAACCAGTTTACTGAGTTTAGCCGCGCAGACAGCCCGTGAAAAGGGAGAAACGGAAGCCACCGCAGAAAATGGCCCTTGGGTGATTACGTTGAATTATCCCAGTTTTGTTCCCTTCATGAAATACAGTACTCAACGCCCATTGCGAGAAAAACTGTATAAAGCTTTTGTAACTCGCGCTTCCAGTGGAGATTGGGACAATAACCCTCTGATTGAACGCATTTTAGAGTTGCGATCGCAACAATCCCAGTTATTGGGTTATCAGACCTACGCAGAGGTCAGTTTGGCGCGAAAAATGGCTCCTAGCGTGGAAGCAGTGGAAAAATTGTTAGAAGAATTGCGTCAAGTGAGTTATGACTCTGCGATCGCGGATTTAGCCCAGTTAAAAGCCTTTGCTAAGACCGATGACCTCAAACATTGGGATATTTCCTATTGGTCAGAACGGCAACGAGAAGCGAAATTTGATTTTAATGCGGAAGAATTGCGTCCCTATTTCCCCTTACCTCAAGTTTTAGAAGGTTTATTCACCCTAGCTCAACGGATCTTTTCTGTTACCATTACTCCAGCCGATGGACAAGCTCCCGTTTGGCATCCAGATGTGCGTTATTTTCAAGTCAATAATGAAGCAGGAAACGCGATCGCGTATTTTTACCTCGATCCCTACAGTCGTCCTGGGTCAAAGCGGGGAGGAGCCTGGATGGGAGATTGCATCAATCGGGCAAAAATCGAAGAAAATGACAGTATTACCACCCGTTTACCCGTTGCCTATTTGATTTGTAATCAGACTCCACCCGTCGATGATCAACCGAGTTTAATGACCTTTGATGAAGTGACGACCCTTTTCCATGAATTTGGTCACGGCATTCAGCATATGCTCACCCAAGTTGATTACAGTGGCGCGGCAGGCATTAATAATGTGGAATGGGATGCGGTGGAGTTGCCGAGTCAATTTATGGAAAATTGGTGTTATGACCGCCCGACTTTATTTAATCTGGCTAAACATTACGAAACAGGGGAAACCTTACCCGAACATTATTATCAAAAATTACTCGCCGCTCGTAATTATATGAGTGGTTCAGGGATGTTGCGTCAAATTAATCTCAGTTTATTAGATTTGG
>JBEIFD010000512.1:0-3317 GCA_040382535.1 Merismopediaceae cyanobacterium | reverse complement strand
TGATAAATTTGTAGATAATTTCCCCTAAAGTATAGGGAAGCTGACTATAAAATTGAAAAGACGGATAACGAAAACCAAAGTCTTCGAGAGGAGCGACTCGGATCGGAAATTGACCTTCTTCTAGGGCCATCTTAGCTTGGATAATGTAGGCCAGATGGGAGGTATGATCGTTTGTTAAAATAACCCGTGAAGAAGCCATTGGAGCCATCAAAGAAAAGGCCACAATGCCTAATAGAAGATACACCAATAAAAAAACTCGATTACGGTAACAATAGGATTTTATAAAATCAAAGAATGCTATTATTTTAAGACTTTTTAATATGTTGAATATTTCTTCCCGAAAAACACTAATTAGAAGAATAGAACTACCGATCAATAAATTACGCCTAATGGCTTGTAAGTGATTATCATCAAGTCCCTTTTCAGTTAATTTTAAATAACCGATAATACCAAGACCAAGGGCTGAACAAAGAAAAATCCATGCTAACCAGAGTAAGGGTTCTTTTTTATGGCTTGTTAATGGGGAAAGTTGTTTAAAGATGCCAATTTCTTGATAAAAAAGGTAAAAAAACAGAATTAAAACTAAAGATAAAACAAAACTAATTGGGGGAATTACCATAGAAAAATAGTCTCAGAACTTGTGGGCATTAAATCATTGTCAGAGTTCAAAAAAAGAATATTAGGGAACTGCTCAGTTAAGGTATAAATTAGAATAACTTAAAAGTGTTGCAGGCTTTTTCCTTTTGCTCCCTTTGAACTTTATCTACCGTTTGAGCTTTGTTTGTCCCCTACATTCCCCAATAATGAGGGATTTTTAGTCGATTTATCTCTTTTTTCCCTATGACCACTCTCCCCCTAAGCTGGACAGAACTAGAAGCCCTCACCGACTTTTCTATTGACACCATCAACGGACAAACCAATTCCCAAGCCCGATTACGTCTATTTGGTCGTCCAGAATCCGAAGTGCGGGTGACACTTTACCGCGATCACCATGCCTGGTGTCCCTACTGTCAAAAAATCTGGTTGTGGTTAGAGGAAAAACAAATTCCCTACCGCATCGAAAAAGTGACCATGTTTTGTTACGGGGAAAAGGAAAAATGGTACAAACGCAAAGTCCCATCGGGAATGTTGCCCGCCATTGAACTAGACGGACGCATTATTACCGAAAGTGATGATATCTTGATCGCCTTAGAACGGGCATTTGGGGTCTTAGTTTGGGGAATGGAAGATTCTAGGGTGATTCCCTTACGCCGACTAGAAAGATTATTGTTTCGTGCCTGGTGTTCCTGGCTTTGTTATCCTGCGCGATCGCCACGAGAAGATCAAAATAATCGTCAACAATTTACAGTAATCGTCGCTCAGGTAGAAGAAGCCCTAGCCAAAACGACAGGTGCTTACTTTTTAGAAGGATTTAGTACCGTTGATGTGATCTTTACGCCCTACGTCGAACGGATGAATGCCAGTCTTTTTTACTACAAAGGCTATTCGCTACGGCAAGAAAATCCCCATTTTTCGGCTTGGTTTGATGCAATGGAAAGCCGTCCGACCTACCGAGGAACCCAGAGTGATTTTCATACCCATGTCCATGATTTACCGCCCCAGATGGGAGGTTGTTGGGAAAATGGCGAACCCCAGATGTTAATCAATAAATCACGGGTAGATCATGGCCCCTGGTTCGGACTGCCCGATGTGACCTATCCAGAGCCAGAAAATTCGCGGTCTGAGGCTCTCCAACGAGTAATTAAGCATCATCTCAATATTATTAAAGTCAATCCCGCCGATAATGACCTTTTTGATCAAGCCCTGCGTTGCGCCTTAACTCACCTGATCACAGGCGAAATTTGTCAGCCACCATCGGGTTCGGATTCTGCTCTGCGTTATCTCCGCGATCGCATTAGTGTTCCCAGGGATATGTCGATCTATGCGGCTAAACGTCTGCGAGAATCCCTAGAATTCACGGCTAACCTAGTGGGCAATGCCCAGGGAGCCGCGATCGCACTAAAACACCGAAGAGATCAAGATCCTGCTAATTTTGCCAACGTTTAAGACATTTACAGCACTTTTTCAATCAATTCCGTGTAGGGACACAATAGATTATGTCCTTACAAAATTTTTGTGGATAGTAATATCAATCTAAACTGAAAACATAGCAGATATTTTCAAGAAAATCCTGTAGGGGCGTAAGGCTTAGTCCCAAAAATTCTAAAGGTCGCCTGTAAAATCGAATATTTTTAGTGATTAATAAATTATGTTTAGCACTATCCGTCATGGTTTAAATCAATTTTTAAACAAGTCACGAACCATCAAAAATGAACCCTTAAATAAGGTTAGTTTGATTGTGGTCATTCTTGTGGATATTTTTATCTTAGTAAATGTTTTTACAGGATTAAATGATATTAGCCAATGGCCCATCAGTCCCTCCCAAAGTTATCCTTGTTATGACCAGTGGCAGCGTTATCAAAATCAAATCTCTAATAAACTCTCTAATAAACATTTTGACATACTCCGACAGGCAATTTCTGTTAATACGGATAGAAACAATAGTTTAGAAGCAATTTTTCGACAAGGAGAAAAAGGTCATCTAGGAAATGTGAATCAAGTTTGTTTAACCTATGCTCAATATCAAGATAAGGTTAATTATTCTGATAATCAAAAAATCATTTCTAGCATTGATCAAACGAATCTTAAAATCAATAATCTCGAACAAACTAATCAAACCATTCGATCACAGTATGATTCTACTCTGTTAGAAAAAATTGCAGGTCAAGCACCCGATAAATCGATTAATCAAACCAGTGCGGAAAAAGCCAAACAACAGTTAACCGAAAATGACCTTAAAATTACTGCCCTTCAGCAAGAACTCAATACTTTAAAACAGCAACTTTTAAATAAACCAGAAAGTATTCAATTTATTAATTTTCTTAATCAAAAGGAATCGTTTAATACGGTTCAAAAAAGTCATGCCAACGCCACTTTTTGGTATCCCAGCATTCAGTTTTTCTTCCAAGCTCTTTTTCTCGTTCCCTTAATTGCGATCGCGCTTTTAGTACATAATTTTGCCCAAGGTAAAGGCTACGGATTAATTGCCCTGATCAGTTGGCATCTGCTAGTTATTTTCCTCATTCCGCTTGTTTTAAAAGTCTTTGAATTTCTGCAAATTGGCTTTATTTTCAAACTGCTTTTCGATTTTATCGAGGAAGTCTTCGGCGGATTACTCTTTATCATTAGTTATCTGTATATTTTAGTGATTCCCCTAATCGGTTTTGGGATCATTAAATTTTTCCAAACAATTATTTTCAACCCCAAGGGTCAGGCCG
>JBEIFD010000511.1:0-3318 GCA_040382535.1 Merismopediaceae cyanobacterium | reverse complement strand
ACCGCTATGTCGATTGGTCAACGAAAGCCGCCCATCCCAAGACAATGGAATTGGAAGATTTACCCCGTCTTCTGGCTTCTCCTGCCCACTTTGCCCGTAAGTTTAATTTAGAAGTTGATAGGGAAATTTTTGATGAGTTGGATAAAATTATTCTAGGCTGAGTTTCTCCGTCAATAAAATGCGATCGCTCAAAACATTATTTATCTTCCGTTTGGGTTTGGTTTCCCAATCTATTAAAATCAGGACTTAGAGACTAAGCCCCTACACTAAAACAAGGTTTAACTCAGCAAAATTTACTATTATTCTTGATTTTCTAAACAAATCTGGGTTCTGAGCGTGCCTGCTCGTTCTGAATAAATTATCACCTCAAATTTGCTTTTTGCTGGCCCTTTAATTACCCATTCCAAATGGCGACGGTAATCGATTCCACTACCACTAGAAACAAAAGAGGAAAAGGCTTTGTTTGAGCGTCCTTCTAAATGTTCAATCGTCTGTTCCCGTTGGCCGCTAATTAAGATTACGCCTTCGGGTAAAGATAGCATCACCTCGATCGCGCGGACTGCTTTACGTTCTAAGGTTTTTTTACTGGTATAGGTCGGTAAATACCCCTGATTTTCTATCTGAATAACCAAATGATAAATATCCGAACCTTGAGGGCTGATCTTCATTTGGGCGATCGCAAAACTCGCTTGTTTTTCACAAATTTCAGGTAAATACTGGGCAGGGGCATTTTGCCAAACTGCTTTTTCATCCCAGCCACCAATTTCAACCGTTCCTAACTGGGGATGCTCAAAAGGTTGCCAGGGAATAAAACCCGTTCCTCCTAACTGCTCATCATTCCATTTCATTAAAAGTAAATCATCTTCCAGGGGATGCCAACCATACCAACGGATATAATCTTCTTTTTGAATGCCTGCCTGGGTCGGCGCGTCCCAGAGTTCGATGGTAAAACCAAACCAACCGTAATGATCATACCCAAAATCATCCATCACCCCCGTCGTAATTTCCTTGGGATGATACCGAAAATTATGATAGGTCGAAATACATTTATACCCCGTCATTGCCGTCCCTTTTTCCCCCAAAAGTTTATAAATCTCTAAATCCTCTACGGGAAAATGTTCGTCCGCATGGGTACTATAGGGGCGTAGAATCACCGCCGAATAGGTGTGGTAACTAATAAATCCGTTAATATTACGGTTTTGTTGCCAAAATTCTGCCTCAGCACGGGTTTCAGGCTCAGAAAAGGGAAAATCTCCCGCCCCTGCCTGTTGACCTTCAGGATTCCAAAGATAGGGATAATTGCGATTAAAATCCATACCTTCCAACGAAGGAGCAATTGTAAATTCGTAGCCATCGTAATTAACAACACGACCTTCGGGCAAAAGGGTATAGTAAAGGCCGTCAAATTCATCTAATTCACGGCGAATCATCACACGGGGGTCTTTTTCAGAAATTTTCCACGCGCCACAGTCGTCTTGAATCCGCATTTGCAGAATTAAGCCGTCTTCATTAATATCCTCACGATGCAGACCGTCCTTTTCTTCGGGGTAGGGGTAGGGTCGGATACTAGAGCGCAAACGATAGGGAGTGGTTAAATATTTTTCAGCCCCATCAATCGCCAAACGAGGCAGGATATAAACCGTATGTTGGTCTAATAATCGGGTAATTTGAGCATCTTGGCCGTATTGGGTTAAAAGTTTATGAAAAAGATACAAGGCCACCGCCGAACCCGTCACTTCTCCTGCGTGGGTATTGGCATCCACCCAATAACCTGGTTTTTCTAGGTAATGTCCCGTTTCCTGTTGGGTTAGAATAGCAATCCAAATATCTTTTCCCGCATAACTCTGGCCAATCACCTGCAATTGAACTAAGTTGGGATAGGCGATCGCCATTTCCTGAAGCAATTCGACAATCTCTGCATAAACATAGTAATGACTAAAATCAAACGGTTTGACGACCATAGCGCGTTTTTTCCTGACCCAAGCAAGATAGAACTTTTTCTTTATTAAGCTTATAACGCAAACTTGGCTTAGGATTAAAAAGTTAAAGGATTATATAGAAGGATTATATAGAATGATAAAAAAGCGGTAAACCGATTCTGGTGGAATACTGACTAATTTTAAAAAGATCAAGGATATTATCACCCATTAATTTAACGATGAACCTATCATTTGTCACGGTACGCTCAATTACTACGATTATCGGTATTTTTATGTTGGCAACGAGTTCCCCTATCCAAGCTCAAGAAAAATTATTACGAACCTTAACCGTTACAGGCGAAGGGATAGAAAATATTGCTACCAGTCTGGCGGAGGTCAGCTTAGGCATCGAAATTAATGGACGCTCGGCTAATGAAGTTCAAAAGGAAGCGGCCAAACAAACGGCGGCGGTGGTGGATTTATTGCGATCGCGTCAAGTCGAAAAATTACAAACCACAGGAATTCAACTCCAACCTAACTATGACTACAGCGATAATCAACGACGCTTAAAGGGTTATATTGCCTCTAATACCGTTAGTTTTCGATTTGATACGGAAAAAGTCGGCGAATTATTAGACGAAGCAGTGAAATCTGGAGTCACTCGGATTAATGGGGTTAGTTTTTTGGCTACTGATCAGGCGATCGCCGAAGCGCAAAAAGAAGCCCTGAAAAAAGCGACAATCGAAGCCCAAGCCCAGGCAACATCGGTGTTACAGGCTTTGAATTTCACTCCCAAGGACATTGTTGGTATTCAGATCAATGGAGCCAATCCTCCGATTATGCCGAAAATGCAAGCAGATTATGCCATCCGAGCTTCTGCGGCTCCTCCAACAACGGTGATTGGAGGAGAACAGGCCGTAAGAGCTTCTGTCACTTTGCAAATTTCCTATTGATTTTTTGCGAATCATTTAAATTGATTTGACACCTTTAATGTTTCAACAATAGAAACTAATTCCCTTTCAAAAGCTACCTGCGCTCGATTAGTTTTTCCGCCTAAATATAAGGAATTTACTGAATTTTCATTTTCAGAATCTTCCTGTAATGCCCAAATTTGAGAATGGGAAACATAACTCATCATGACCCCTAACATCAGCAATCCGAAACCCAAATAAACAAAAGGAATGCCTGGATCAGCTTTGATTTGTAATCCCGTACTACCGATTAACTCATAAATTTTAAGGGTCACGCCATTGACATCAATACTGGTTCCCTCGCGGATAGCATTACTCAAATTTCCCTGTTGATCATAGAGAATCATGGTTCCCTGTAGATCCTTGGTTAATAATGCAACGCCTTCACTCAAATCGGTTTTAGTCGGAATCCAGGTTCCCCAAATTTT
>JBEIFD010000510.1:0-3325 GCA_040382535.1 Merismopediaceae cyanobacterium | reverse complement strand
TCTATGGATTATTAGGCCCCAATGGTGCAGGAAAAACGACGGTTATTAATCTGATTTGTAATTTACTCAAGCCCGATTCAGGAATGATTAAAATTAATCAAAAATCCCTTTCTCAAACAACAAAATCCTGGTTAGGGGTCGCTCCTCAAGAAAATTTGCTCTATCGAACTTTAACCTGTCAGGAAAACTTAGATTTTTATGGGAAAATTTATGGATTGAAAAGCTCAGAACGTAAAACCAGAATTGAATTATGTTTACAAGCTGTTAATTTATTAGACCGTTCTAAAAGTCCTGTAGAAACTCTCAGTGGTGGAATGCAACGCCGCTTAAATATTGCAGTTGCTATGATTCATCAACCTAAATTATTAATTTTAGATGAGCCGACAACGGGATTAGATATCGAAGCAAGATATGATATTTGGCAATTAATCCAAAATTTACAACAACAGGGAATAACGATTTTATTAACGACTCATTTATTAGATGAAGCTCAACGGCTCTGTCAAAAAATAGGGATTTTAAAAAGTGGAAAGTTATTGGCTGAAGGCAGTTTAGATGAGTTACAACAATTAATTCCTGCTAAGGAAGTTTTAACGATAAAAACCCCTGAAGAAAATCAAATTTTAGAACGGGCTAAAAATCTCGGTTTGATCCATCGTCGTTATGGTGGGGATTTATGTTTTTGGCTGCCTGAAGCGTTGGAATTAAGGGAAGTTTTGGATCTTTTTCAGGGAATTATGATTGATTCTATTGCGAGACAACCTGTGCAATTGGAACATATTTATTTAGAAGTTACCCAAGAAAAATTTACAAGTCATTAATTATTCCAAGTTAACATAGGTAAAGGAACGCGATTTACAAGATCAGCGATCGCACGAATAATCTGTTATCCTAGAAAGCAAAAAGGGAAAAGCGCGTCACTTATCCCTCTAATATTGAAAATATTACTACATTTAGGGAAAGCTTAACTGATGGCTACCACGACAATCGAGACTGATTTAAAAGAGGTTCTTGCGAAGATTGACAGTCGCTTAGAACGAATTGAAATAACTCAATCTGAGCTAAAAGAGAGCATCATCAAAATAGAAACAACTTTACAAACTCAACAGCCTTACGTTCACTCATATTCCCGATCTGGCTGAAAAGGTGGGAGAACTAAAAAACTGGAAACAAATCGGCTTGATTAGGGGCATTAGAAGCTAATTTCTTTCAATCTGTATTGTTTTTGTATGTGCATTTAAGGAACATAATCTAACCGATAAAAGCGGCGATCGCACTGTCAATTTATGATTGGATTATGTCGTATTATTAGTGCTAGGAAGGCGAATCAACGTGAACAAAAAATTTATAACCAGAGTATCTCTAGAAGAATGGGCAGAAATGAAGGGTCAAACTGACTGGGCAAAGATTGATGCGATGACTGAGGAAGATATCGAACAAAATGCTCTGAGTGATCCTGATAATCAACCTTTGCCCGATGAGTTTTGGGATGAGGCTGAGGTTATTTTTCCTGAAGTAAATGTTATGGCTAAGGGATGAAAGTTTAAAATTAAAAGGGCGTGTTGTATTTCATGAAAGAATACTATGAAAGCGGCGATCCAACCAACAAAATCGGCAATAGCCTTTTATCCTGCGATAAAGAAGAGTGGCATTATCTTGTACTTAGGAAAACTATTCCCTTCTAAAGCAATAAGGGCCACCGTATGTGCATTTTCGGCAATCGTAAATCTTTCCATCTTTGCCACGCACTATGTAATAGGTACATTTCTCTTCTGGGCCAGTTGATGGGCCAATATAGACTGGATCTACGGGTTGTTGGGCTAATAAAAGATTCTCAGGCTTAGGAGAAGTCTCAGCTTTTAGTGAATTAAAGCAGGAAGAATTTTGAATCGGTACGGTTTCGGGTGAGATTTCTGCCGCAAACACCGCAGGAGACATTCCGAATAAAAGTACTGAAGCCGCAATTAAGATAGTGTTCATAAGATTTTGCAAAATGGAAGATATAAGACAAGAGATAGAATTTTTGTCAGGATTATCAGCAATTTCTTGAATATGCGTCCGATCTCCGTCCAGCAGAAGCATAATATCCCTGAGCTTGAGATGTGTAGCCCTGATCCGCCATGCGATCCCCTGCTTTTTCAAGCTCAATTGCCTCTGACCTTAGTTGAGGGCAGGAAAGTCGTGAGATATGTTGCCGTTCTTGCTCTAATGATTGATTGATCAAAGCATCAGCTTCACGTGAATAACCTCGTATCATTTCATTTAGTTCTCGAACTTCAGAGGATTGTGCGTTAGTGTTAATTGCACCGACTGTCGCTTGGATGCCGAAAATAGCTGTAGTCAAAACAAATATGTGAGTTGCTTTATTTGATATTAAAATTTTCATTCCTCTAAACTTCCTAAGAATTTTTTATAATCATTACAAATAAGTCCAACTTGAGTCAAGACGGAAAATAACGGAAAATGTCGGGACTTTTTTTGTGACTCTTTACAAAAGTCGGAAAATGTCGGAAAATAACGGCTACTAACCTCAAAATTATTTGCTTATGGATACTCAAGAACTTTTCAAGAAACTTGACAATCTTGTTTTTGGTCAAACAGGAAAACATCTTGACACTCTGCAATTAGGTATTTTAAAAAATGTTTTGAACGGTCAAAAATATTCAACAATAGCACAAGAATATAATTGCACTGAGGGTCATGCTAGAGATAAAGCCTATGAACTCTGGAAAATTCTGTCAGAATTATTGGGAGAAGAATTAAATAAGTTTAATGTTCGATCAGCAATTGAACGATTAGTATTTTCTAATAGCAATAATAATCTGGTTAATTCCGTACAAATTGATAGTGTTAATTTTTGTCCTAGCCCTAGTCAAGCTTCTGATAATTCAGGAATAGATGATACAGATAATTTATTAATTAATGAAAAATTAAAAAAAGCCAAATTAGAAAGCGTTTTCCGACTTTCAAAATTGGGACTAACCGCAGAACAAATTGCTCAAGCTCTTGATTTACCACTACAATTAATCTTGGACAACTTACAGTAATTTTGTAAGTGAGATCGCCACTCTTGTTGATTAATTTACCGAAAGAAACTTAATTTTTTTTGATAAAACCGCGATCGCTTTGGAAAAGCTTTAAAGTGCAAGAGAGGCGATCACACTATTCGTTTACAAAAATCACTAAATCTTCCGTTATCCCCTGTCAAATTATGAGGAAAATAACTATGACTACCACTCTGTATGAAACCGACTTTAATCTTTGGATAGAACAAACTGTCAACCAACTCAAAAATGGACAAATTCAAGACCTAGACCTAGAAAAC
>JBEIFD010000509.1:0-3328 GCA_040382535.1 Merismopediaceae cyanobacterium | reverse complement strand
TTGATCAACTTTTAGCAGTCTTAGTCTGTTTGCAATGTCGAGCCGTATTATTAGACTGGTGGATCAAAAATTTAAGATGAGTCAAAGAATTACCAGAAAAATGGGTTTAAAGCCTCGTCCTTTAGAGCGACTTTAATTTTGTTTTTAGACTTTTAATCTATAATGGATGGACACAGGAAAGGTATTCAACCTGTTTAAAAACCTAGCTATCTAAACGATAGACGAACCTTGAAAACTAGAGTTAGAGGGTTCTGTACAGAATGGCTTGTACAGGTAAAAGCACTAAGCTTCAAGTACCAGAGAAACCAATATTGTAGGTTTTAAACTGTATCGTAGGGCATACGAAAACAGTCCTCTGAAATGGGGTAAACGTCTGGGGAGAGATTGCCTCTGGGTTGAGTATCGCAAGGTATTTGATTTAAGCGAACTCGTAGAACCAGAAATTCTAAGGGGTGACTCTGGAAGAATCCTCGTCATTTATGACGGGGAGTATGTCAAAATTTTATCTTGTTAAAATGCGATCGCTGATTAATTGATAATTAAAACCGAGATTGCTGCCCTCAATTCTATTTTACAGGAGCAAGCTTTTGCCGCTGATTGCTGATCTCTTGATTCAGTTCCATATTTCGCTTAAATCTAAGGTAAAACCAGGTAAAGTGTCTTCGCCAGATAAACTGTTAGGAGAATTTTGTACTTCAACGGATTTCTTTGGTCTGTAAATTTCTACCTTTTTACGGCTTCTATCAATTAGCCAACCTAATTTCGCACCATTTTCTTGATATTCTTGCATCTTTTGTTGTAACGATTCGAGGGAGTCATGTTTAGACCGTAGTTCTAAGACAAAATCAGGACATAGGGGCGCGAATCCAGATTTTTCTTCTGGTGTCAGTGTATCCCAGCGATCTTGACCTATCCAAGAAACATCGGGAGAGCGATCTGCTCCATTGGGCAAATGAAAGCCACTCGAAGAATCAAAAATTTGACCCAGTTGAGTTTGTCGGTTCCATAACCACAGTTGTCCTAAAATATCTGCATTTTTGTTGCCTGTGTCACTTCCTGTCGGCGGCATGACAATTAGTTCTCCTGTGGCGGTTCTTTCTAGTTGTAAGTTTTGATTGACCCAGGCTAACTGAACAAACTGCTCATGACTGATAGTCAGTTTTAGGGTTGATGGCAGGTTGAGGGTCGGGCAGTAAATTTGGGTCATGGGTTTGACTTGTAGTTAGGAATAACTTATTTTATTTTAACAATATGCGATTGCCTGATAATTAATAATTGTCCATTGAAAATGCGATCGCCTCTTACCGTTAAGTAAAAAAGCGATCGCTGATTAAATTTTTAATAACGAAACCTATTTTTGTAAAGGTTTGGCAAATTTATTTCTCGCCCACAGACCACCTGCAAAAAGAATCGTGCTACCGATAACAGAGAGAGCATCCGTTTCCCAAGGCACGGCTACTGCTGTTGCCTTTGCGTATGTTACATACTGAGGCGGATCAGTATAAGACACAAGAACTTGTTGGGAATCCTGCTGAAGAATATCCGTCCAAGAAAATGATACTACCAAATTTTGAAACGGGCCAACGGGAATGACACCATAAGCAAAATTAGGACCACAATGATACCCAATATAAGAACAACCTGCTGTTTCATTATTGGGCAATCCCAATGATGATTGAACAACGCCAGCCAATCCCTTGGAAAGATTCCCGTTTCCCCACAACACATTGTCAGTGGCTTTTAGTATTCCACTTAGATTGTCAAACGAGCCAGTGAGCGTAGTTACATCGTAGGTGTTACCATCATAAACAACATTAATCGCACCAGCAGGGGAAGCAGAACAGATCGCCCCAGCCAAGGTAGCACCAGCGAGAACCAAACCGAAAACAGATTTTCTCATAGTGTTTCACCGTTTCAAATGAGTTCAAAAAAAGATTAACACATACAAAAAACAAATGTAATCCGTGATTGTACTGAACTTTGAAAATACCTCATAAAATCCTAGACAGATCGCCGAAAAACTTCATAACTCCAACACAGACGAAACGTGATCGCTTTCCTCACCCGTTTTTTTAAATTGGTCAAGGAGCGATCGCCTTTTTTCTTGAATAAACAGCAACGATCTTGATGAGAAGATTAGCCAAGCCTGATACAATAGAGAGTTTGCAGAAATAAATTGCATCAGATAAAACAGTTGCACGGAAGGAGACAGCCTCATGGCTCGGATGTATTACGATCAAGATGCCAATTTAGACCTATTGGCAGGTAAAACAGTTGCGATTATTGGTTACGGTTCCCAGGGTCATGCCCACGCCCTGAATCTTAAAGAAAGCGGCGTTAATGTCGTTGTCGGGCTTTATGCAGGCAGTAAATCAGCGAAAAAAGCAGAAGAGTCTGGCTTAAAAGTGCTTTCGGTGGCTGAAGCCTCTAAAGTTGCTGACTGGATTATGATTTTGTTACCCGATGAAGTCCAGAAAACTATCTATAAAGCGGAAATTGAACCTAATTTAACTGAAGGCAACGTTCTGTTGTTTGCTCATGGGTTTAATATCAATTTTGGACAAATTCTTCCCCCCGATTTTGTAGATGTTGTAATGGTTGCTCCCAAGGGGCCTGGCCATTTGGTTAGACGTACCTACGAACAAGGTGAAGGTGTTCCCGCTTTATTTGCTATTTATCAAGATGCCAGTGGTCAAGCCCGCGATCGCGCCATGGCCTACGCCAAAGGCATTGGGGGAACCCGTGCAGGTATCTTGGAAACCACTTTTCGGGAAGAAACGGAAACTGACCTCTTTGGGGAACAGGTGGTACTCTGTGGCGGCTTAACCGCTCTCATCAAAGCAGGATTCGATACCCTGGTAGAAGCAGGCTATCAACCCGAATTAGCTTATTTTGAGTGTTTACATGAAGTCAAATTAATCGTTGACCTGATTGTAGAAGGCGGGCTTGCTAAAATGCGCGATAGTATTTCCAATACGGCAGAATATGGCGACCTCACCCGTGGCCCTCGCATTGTCACCGAGGAAACCCGCGAAGAAATGCGTCAAATTCTCCGAGAAATTCAAACAGGTCAGTTTGCCAGGGAATTTGTTCTCGAAAATCAAGCAGGTAAACCAGGTTTTATCGCCATGCGTCGTCGGGAATCGGAAGAACTCATTGAAGAAGTTGGTAAAGATCTAAGAGCAATGTTTAGCTGGCTCAAAGATAAATAATGCGGATTAAGGGGAATTTTATACCAAGCAATGACTGACAAATCTTTGTAGAGAGATAGTATATTATTTCCCTACCCTGTGAAGGATTTAACCACAAAGTGCTGTAATCAAATTAA
>JBEIFD010000508.1:0-3332 GCA_040382535.1 Merismopediaceae cyanobacterium | reverse complement strand
GATTATTTACAAAAGTTAAGGAATGTGAATCTCAAATATTTATCTTCTGAATAAATACCAAAAATTAAAATCTTAACTACAAAAAATCTAAAAATTTGCTTGGTAAAATTTAAATTTTTCTCTTTTCATAATAATTGACTAAGTTGATTTATTAAGAATTAGGTGGAAAGATTTTTTACAATAATCAACATCTATATTCCTCAAAAACAAACAATAATTAAGTGTTTGAAACTACGAAAAACATTTGAACACTAAAAAATTTTAGGCTTGAAAGCGAGATTTAAAGGACTTATCATTGTAACAAACGATAACGAATATGGCGAAAAAAATAGTAATCTTCTTTTTTTAGAAATAATTTTATGATCCGAGAACTCATCTAAAAATATTCTAAATATTCTAAATATTTAGAGATGGGAAATTTTTTTTCTCTACTTACCATGAAGGAAAATTATACGATTGTGACGATTGATACTGTTTTTTGAATTTGAATCTTTTAAGGTTTGAACAAAATTGCTTCTAGGGTTCCGATTTAAGGAAAAATATCTTAAGTGTCAGGTCCGAGAGAAGCAGGCTGAACTTGTAACCCAATTTAAATAGCCAAGTTAGCTACACGGCGGGATAAAAGCCCGGGAGACTTTAACGAAAACTGAGAACATCGGTTTTGTTGGAGTGTCCTGGGCAGTTGTTTTTTTTTGAGGTGAAATTTATGTCCGAGCAACCATCTTTTCAGCCCCCCGATTCTTCCGAAGCCCAACGCGCTCTCCAAAAAGAAAGTCAGTTACCCCTCACGGGTTGGCAACAGGAAGTTTCCCAAGGTTTAACCTACGGTCTAGAAGCGGCAGATAGTATCCGCGATCGCACCATTCCCACCTTTTCCAGGGGAGAATTACCCCACTATGCGGGTATTAATACCTTCATGAAAGCCCCCTATTTGGAAGATGTGCGGAAAGTGGGAGAGTATGATGTCGCGATTATGGGCGTTCCCCACGATTCAGGCACAACCTACCGACCTGGAACCCGCTTTGGCCCCCAGGGAATTCGCCGCATTTCCGCCCTTTATACGCCCTATAACTTTGAAATGGGGGTTGATCTGCGAGAACAAATCACTCTCTGCGATGTAGGTGATGTTTTCACCATTCCCGCCAATAACGAAAAATCCTTTGATCAAATCTCGAAAGGGGTAGCCCATGTCTTTAGTTCGGGAGCCTTTCCCATTATTTTAGGGGGCGATCATTCCATCGGTTTTCCCACCGTTCGCGGCATTTGTCGGCACTTAGGCGATAAAAAAGTCGGTATTATTCACTTCGATCGCCATGTGGACACCCAGGAAACCGATCTAGATGAACGGATGCACACCTGCCCCTGGTTCCACGCGACCAACATGAAAAATGCTCCTGCAAAAAACCTAGTACAATTAGGCATCGGCGGTTGGCAAGTTCCTCGTCAAGGCGTAAAAGTTTGTCGAGAACGAGCAACAAACATTCTCACCGTCACCGATATTGTGGAACGAGGTATTGATGCCGCCGCTGATTTTGCCCTAGAACGCGCCTTAGATGGAACAGATTGCGTTTGGATTAGTTTTGATATTGATTGCATTGATGCAGGTTTTGTCCCTGGCACAGGTTGGCCCGAACCTGGCGGATTATTACCCCGTGAAGCCTTAGCTTTATTAGGCAAAATTATCCAAAAAGCTCCCATTTGTGGCATGGAAGTCGTGGAAGTTTCGCCTCCCTACGATATTAGTGATATGACTTCTTTGATGGCAACTCGCGTAATCTGTGATGCCATGGCCCATTTGGTTTTATCGGGTCAATTACCCCGCAAAGAAAAACCCTATTACATTCATCCTGAAGCGAATATGGCAGTCGATGAACCTTGGCTCTAAGGTCAAAAAAATGGATAATTAGAGACACAAATAACTTATTCATGAAGAGAAAATTATGGCGAAAGGATTTGGAACTCCTATTAACAAAAAGCTGGGTTATGTCTTAAACCTAGTTTCTGAATTCAACATCTATGCTGCTGCTGAAAATGCCTTGCCCCCTCTTGACAAGGAGAAAGCAGATGAATCTTCTGCTGGTATTACGAATAATTTGTCAATGGCGCGTGTCTGGAAAAATCCCAGGCAAGCAGAAAAAAGTGTTCAAGATTATCTAGGATTTTTAGTGGACTGGATGACTGATGGCAATTTAGATGAACTAACCATTTTAATTTGTGCTTTAAAAGCTGACAACAAAGGAGATTTAACTACCGAAGTCGCTCAAAAAATGCGATTAGAAAAAGATAAAACAAAGGGCAATTCTTAAATACTAAGCTAACCTTACGATGCACGAAACTGACATGACAAAAGCTTTGATGATAACTGTTCAAGATTGGTATGACAGCCAACCTGAAAAGCTTAAAATCGAAAAAATTCATTTAATTGTGGGTAAATTTACCTGCGTTGAACCCGTTAGTTTGCAGTTTGCCTTTGAAGTACAGACTCGAAACACTTTTCTGGATCAAGTGGAATTAGTCATTAAAGATATTCCCTTAATTGCCTATTGTCATATTTGTCAAAAAGAATATCAACCTGAAATCGGTTTGCAATATTCCTGTCCCTCTTGCCGATCGCCGATGGAGGATATTCGCTCAGGCAGAGAATTAAAAATTGATCACATTGAATATTCCCTTATTAATTAAAAATGCACCAAACCTTTGACGCAGCCCTAGAAATCAATCTCCTTCATGCCAATCAAACGGGAGCCGATCACAATCGCGAACATTTTGATGAATGGGGAATTACTTGTTTAAACCTCATGAGTAGTCCTGGTGCAGGCAAAACCGTTTTATTAGAAAAAACCCTCGAAGCTCTGCAACATCAAATCAAAATGGCAGTAATTGAAGGCGACATGACCACCGAATTAGATGCCGATCGCCTACGAAAATATGGAGTTCCTGTGATTGCCATTAATACGGGGCGTTCCTGTCATTTAGATTCACGGATGGTAGCAGGAGGAATTCATCAATTAAAAGAAAATTATGAGCCTCAGCAATTTGATTTAGTGTTTGTAGAAAATGTAGGTAACTTAGTTTGTCCTGCGGAATTTGAAGTGGGAGAACACGCTAAGGTGGCATTATTAAGCATTACGGAAGGGGAAGATAAACCCCTTAAATACCCAATTATGTTTCAAGAGGCGGATTGTTTATTAGTCACTAAATTGGATCTCGCCCCCTATTTAGAAATTGATTTGAAAAGATTAGAAAATAATGTTCGTTCCATGAATCAAAGTGTGAAAATTATTTTCCTTTCTGCTAAAACAGGGGAAGGTTTAAATGACTGGTTTACTTGG
>JBEIFD010000507.1:0-3333 GCA_040382535.1 Merismopediaceae cyanobacterium | reverse complement strand
GGCGAGATCTTTGTCGGTTAGACCAAATCGCTCTAGGGTTCCCGTACTGGTGACGGCAAAGGCTTGAAAGGGCTTGAGGGAGGAACGAATAAAGGCGGCGGTTTCGGAACTGCCTGCAACGGATAAAACACGACCACGATCATCACAAACAGTCGCTTCAACATGATGAACGGATTCGACAATGCCTTCGCGCAATAGATGGATTTCAATATTCGGGGCTTGGGTTCGTTTGCCTCTGCTCATGCGTCTTTCTTGGTTAAATTTCAAGTTTTAGAGATTAAATAAGCTGAATCTTTTTAATATTCGTTCAGGGAGTGGCGATTTTACGGTTAGAGCGCTAACCAAATGAGACCATCCAGACTGAGCAATCCCACCAACAGAAAAGCAGTTGTTTTGAGACGTTGCAAAATGGGATTAACCTGATAGGCAACAATGAGCCGATCGCGGGTCAGAATTTCAGGAGGTTTCTTCCAGACTTGACCATCGTACCAGCCCGATTCTTCATAGATCACTTTGTCGGCCTGTAGGCGATCGCGAATATAGTACCAGCCTAACAGAATTCGGCTCAAAACTAACCCCAGCAAAAGCATTGCCCCCAAGCCACTCGCGAGAGCGAAAAATACTGGTTTTTTCATCGGAGAAAAACTGGCCGCCGCGATCGGAGCAACCAATAACCCACCGAGCAAAAGCACACCCAATAATTTACGGACATAGAGCCAAAAATCTAGGGTTGCCCAACAACAGAGCCAAGACTCCTTTAGGATTTCATACTCATTAACGGGTTGTTGCTCTAGGGGAACGGGGCAATAGGTCGGTGAAGATTCTTGCATCATGGTGATTTTTTTTAACAAGTTTGAAGTCGCTAAGGACAGACCGCCTAAAATTGTTTCTTTTCGTCAATTCCTTCGCTATTGCTGATAATTAACGGGTTTTCTGAGGATCTAGATCTTCTAGGGAAATTCTTTCCGCATGACTCCAAAAAGCTTCTAAATTATAAAATGATCGCTCTGTGGGCATAAAGATATGGACAATCACGTTGCCATAATCCTGAAGAATCCAAGAGCCGTCATCTTTTCCCGAAGGCTGTCTCGGCTTTCTATCGTAATCTTTTTCTGCTTTTTCTTCGATGCTACCCGCGATCGCCCTTACCTGAACCCGCGAAAAACCAGAGACAATCACAAAATAATCGGCTAAATAGGAAACATCCGTCACTTTTAGAACCACGATATCTTCAGCTTTGCGGTCATCGGCGGCCTGGGTGATGTCCCAAACAAACTGCTCTAGGGAAGGATCTTTTTCTGACAGGGCAACACTCGAAGGGGTAGGGGAAACACTCAACAACGAAGGATCGGTCATGTAATCTTTTAATTCCTACTTTTGTTTATTTAATTAATTGTAACGCCCAATTTCAAGTAAGGATCGCACGGGGATGAATCTTTAAATTAGCCTTGTAAGGCGATCCTTCTGGTGTTAATTTGACTACTAATCCTCGTTTTAACTCTTTTGAGCTTGATATTTTTTGAATAAACTTTTCTAAAGGCTTGATTTTTCTTTTCCCTCTCTTTTTTTTTCTTTTCGTTATACCGCCTATTTACCGTCTTTATTCACAAAAAAAATAGGTCTGCAATGAAAAATTTTAACTGTCCTAAACTTCACTTAATTCGATATGATTAAAGCCGTTAATCATAAAGCTTACAAAGGCAAAAAACTTGCGAAAACATAGATGGCCAAATGTATTGATACCGTATTGACCTTAATTAACTCCACTTAATTATGAATCCATCAAGGTTCTTATAAAAAAGGTTTTCAGTCTTTTTTGGTAGGTAATTTATCTTGCATAAACACTTAAAAATAATAATCAGAAGAGTAATCAGAAGAGTAATCAGAAGAGTAAACCGCTACTTTGCTCATACCGTCTCCTTGCCTGCACAAATTGCCTGGGGATTAACCAAGTCTCACTATATTGACAAACTATTTTTTCTGCCTCGCTATTATCGGGCGATCGCGTTGCATCAATCTCAGTTACCTATCCTAAAAGGGCAAGACCAACAGATCGTTAATGCTTTAGAAAATGAGGGTATCTATGTGACTTCCGTAGAATCACTGAATCTTCCCCATAGCAAGGAATTTATGAAAGCGGCTCAACAAATGACGGAACTCTTACAGAACAATACTACGCATCTTTTCCAACATTTTCCATCCGAAAAATTTCATGAAGTTCATGCGACAAAAACACAAATTATTGATCATATTGATATTATTGCCTGGGGACTCAATCAGCGATTGCTCAATATTGTTGAAGCCTATCTGAAACTCCCCGTTGCCTATGATGGTGTTGCTTGTTTCTTAAGTGTCAGTAACGGTGAGGAGTACGGGTCAAGAGCTTGGCATCGAGACCGCGAAGATCGACGGATGATTAAAGTTTGTGTCTATCTTAATGATGTAGATGAAGGAGGAGGCCCTGTGCAGTGTCTTACACCCCAATTTAATGATTATGTTCGCGCCGCCATTAAACATCCCTATCGTTCGGTTTATCAAGCAGAAATGGATTCTTTGTATTTACCTGAATTCGGCGATGGGCTAGTAAGTTGTGTGGGAAAAGTGGGTACGGTTGTTCTGATAGATACTGCCCGTTTTTACCATCGCGGTAAGCCGCCTACGGATTCCCATCGAAAAGCCATATTTTTTTCCTATTTTAGTCGTAGCCCTTGGCATCCTTTTTTCTGTCAAAGATTCCCGCTATTTCCGCAGGAGATTGCAGATCGGGTTTCAAAGCTGAGTCAGCAACAACGGGAATCAATAAACTGGAGAAAAAAAGTGCCTAAAAGAGTGAGATGGATTCCTAAAAGTCGGATTTAAGTAGCGGATTTGCTTAAAAACCGTTAAATAGAATTAATGACTGGTTCAGCTTCTCTAGACTCTTTAATCCTTAGCAACTCCTAGAAAATTTGCCTGGGGAACTCGGAGGCGTATCACCAATCGGCGATCGGGTTCTTGCCCTTGGCTTTCGGTTTCGAGATCGGGATCTTTTTGTAAAAAAGCATGAATCTGACGACGTTCAGCCGCAGAAAGCGAGGGAACTTCTACGGGAAACCCACTCGCTTTTACCTTGCTGGAAAACTCTTGGGTTAAGGCCAGTAGCTCCAACTGTCGCCGCGATCGATAACCCGCTAATTCGATAATGTAAGTTGGTTGATTTTCAGATTCGATTCCTAAATGTACTAGGGTGTTGGCCAGATATTGAATCGCATCAATATTTCTGCCATTTTCCCCGATAAAGGTTTGAATCTGTTCAGGACTTAAGGGCGTTTCATCAATAATTAACCAGATTCC
>JBEIFD010000506.1:0-3334 GCA_040382535.1 Merismopediaceae cyanobacterium | reverse complement strand
TTCCAGAACAAAAAAAACTAATTAATTAAGCTTTTTTGGTGAAGCTATAAATCTATTCTAGTACTGTATCATATAAACTCAGTATTCATCCTATCAGCTTTATAACGTTAATTAAAATCTCGAATAAATCTCGTGCTTCGTCTCTCTCTCTCAATAAAAACGATTTGTACTATCATGGGACACGTTTCCTAATATCTCTGCCAATCTTTTGCAACCCCCAAATTTTGGCTCTGATAGCAAAAATGAGGTGTAGATTCCTAGATTACACTTTGCTGTCGAGAGTTTAGTGCTTTTTCTCATTCTCCTATGCCTCTTTTTAGACGACTCATATTCATCAATTCACTATTTTGTTATTTTGTCAATGCGTAAGTCCTATTAACTATCGCGGCTGACGGCGCGGATGAACATCAATCTGTTGAACAACTGGTAGCCTTGTTAAACGAATTGGAGTAATGCGATCGCCGATCTTGAGGTTAGGTTGACAATCATACAAAATCAAGTCTATTAAAGAAAATATAGAGAAAAAAAGCGATCGCTGTTAACCCATTGTGAATGTTAAGAAAAAGCGATCAGTGCGATTATTGTATCTGTAAATAATTAGCATCTGACCGCACTACGTAGCTTTCAGTGGAAAGAAACTGTCTTTACTCAATGAATATATGCTCAGTAAAAATCTAATTTCTTAGGAGAATGACAACAATTCACTGAGATTAACCCACAGCAGTTAAACGGAAAGCCGCACCTAAACCTGCCGACATTTCAGCAACCGTAATTTTGCCATCGTGATCGCTGTCTAGGGCATCAAAAACTGCATCCATTCCAGCCCATTCCTCGCGGGTAATAAAACCATCTCCATCCAAATCGTAGGCATGGAAAATATCCTCGGCGGCATGACTGACAATTTCCGCACCTTCGAGACGAGTTAGCCGTTCTTTGAGGAGATGTTCTAAGGCTTCCAAGGCTTTCGTGAAACCTGCAATACCTTCGGCCAATTTTTCATTTGCCATCGCGTTTTCAGTGTGCATTTTTTCAAAAGTCGCTTGATCCAGGTCGATTTTCGTGATACCTTGATCAACCTTTGTTGGATCTAATTTACGAACAAGGGTTTCTTCTGTCGATCGCAATTGATCCAATAACTTAGGCGAAATCGTTAAAAGGTCACAACCCGCTAATTCAATAATTTCACCAATATTACGGAAGCTTGCCCCCATTACCTCGGTTTTGTAGCCAAATTTTTTGTAATAGTTATAAATCGTGGTAACAGATTGCACGCCAGGATCTTCAGTTGCGGAATAATCCTTGCCCGTTTCTTTGACATACCAATCTAAAATACGCCCCACAAAGGGAGAAATCAAGGTAATACCCGCTTCAGCACAGGCGATCGCTTGATGAAGTCCGAATAAGAGGGTGAGATTACAGTGAATACCTTCTTTTTCTAAAGATTCTGCCGCCTTGATGCCTTCCCAAGTGGAAGCAATTTTAATCAAAATGCGATCGCGAGAAATGCCTGCCGCTTCGTATTGACCAATTAAATAATGGGCTTTTTCAATCGTGGCTTGGGTATCATAGGACAGTCTCGCGTCAACTTCCGTTGAAACCCGTCCTGGAATAATTTCTAGAATTTTAAGACCAAAAGAAACCGCCAAACGGTCAAAAGCAAGGGTCACCACATCGGATAGTGAGGCACTGCTTCCTAATTCTTTTCGCGCTTTTTTGAGGGTATCATCAACAATTTCCTGATATTGGGGCATTTGAGCCGCCGCCGTGATTAAAGAGGGATTGGTCGTAGCATCACGGGGAGTAAAAGTTTCGATCGCCTGAATATCGCCTGTATCCGCGACAACGACCGTCATCGTCTTGAGTTGATCGAGTAAGTTTTGAGTCATGGTAAATTGGAAATAGGGCTAATAATTTTTACTATAAACCGATTTTAAAAATCAGTCAGAAATATTTTCTTTTTTGGTGATTCTTAATAAGAACTTAACTTTCTTTTTCAACGTTGACCTAACTTGTGGGGGATTTCTTAATACTTTGTTTTTGAGAAAAATTTTTGTTATAGTATAAAAACAGACTATAATCAACTGAAAATAAATTATTTTTATCTATTATGAAAAAACGAGTTACCCTTTCCTTTCCTCGACGCGCTATTCAAATGCCAATTACCTACCGATTGGCCAAGGATTTTAACGTAGCGGCTAATATTATTCGCGCTCAAGTTGCGCCTAATCAGATAGGGAAATTGGTTCTAGAATTGTCGGGAGATATTGACCAATTAGAGGCATCGATTGAGTGGATGCGATCGCAGGAAATTAATGTTTCTTTGGCCAGTCGAGAAATTGTGATCAATGAAAATAGTTGTGTCGATTGTGGGCTATGTACAGGGGTTTGTCCGACGGAAGCTCTGATTCTTGATCCAGAAACCTTTAAGTTGAACTTTCGGCGATCGCGTTGTGTGGTTTGTGAGCAGTGTATTCCTGCTTGTCCCGTACAGGCGATTTCTACGAATTTTTAATTAATCTGCGATCGCGTTTCCAGATTGTTTTTAGAGTCGGCGATCGCACTCAGGAGAGTCAAAATTTCAAAATTTGGTATATTATGGTCTTATCTTGCTGATAATTAACTAGATGGAGAATAAGATTATGACAAATATCAAACAAATCTCGACACAAAAATCATCACTGAATCGCCAAAAGTCTTTAATACTTAGGGGTTTTCAACGAAATACGCTTCTAGAAGAAGTTCGTTGTGGTTATGGCAAGTGTTCTTATAGTGGTTGTTATTGTCAAAAATATCAAGGAAATACCAGTACTTGTCAAAATTCGGGCTGTGGACACAGTTATGCCGATCATTGGTAATAATCGCTTTGTACTACGCGGCTAACCACGAGCGTGGGATTATGGCTGTCCCCATATCGGTATGATTCGCTTCATGTTCGGGACGCTGTCATAAAATCAACAATTGATCTAGAATAATTACCAATCTAATTTTTTCTTTATGTCTAATAGCCTTCTCCAATCTGATCCAGATGCCCTGCGTGAGTCAGCGATCGCGGTGATTACCTATGTTAGGGATGCAATGAATGATGGGGTTAAGTTGCTCAGGGATCATGATCAATTATTGATTGAAAATCGGAGTGATCATCGATTAGATGCTGAGATTAGGGCTATTAACGAAAATCTAAAAACAACATTAAATAAACAATACCTTTGCCAATTTAGTCCAGAGAGTAGAGAAGACTTTAACGGTAAACTTTCTTTCAAGCGAGGCTTGGCAAAAGTAGTAATCCTAAAAAATTCCGTTAAGGTTTTCCGAAAGGTTTTTTTTAATGTATCCT
>JBEIFD010000505.1:0-3337 GCA_040382535.1 Merismopediaceae cyanobacterium | reverse complement strand
CCAGGACTCGGAAAATTAGTGCTACGGGATGATGTGGCAGAAATGTTAGTGATTCTCACTCAAAAACCAGAAATAGGCGAAAATGTATCTAAAAAACTCTATGCAGAAATTGATCCCGTCCGAGCGGGCTTAATTGCCGATCATTGCTATTTCCTGAACCCCGAACATCCCCAATTATTGGCGATCGAAACCTTTGCCCGTTGGGACAGAATCGGCTATCGAGCCACCAGAGCCTATCAAAAACTGGTCGAATGGATCAAACAAGCGCAAATTGAACATGGGCAAAAACAAGTCCCGAATCCCCTATTTTTATTAAACCGAGCCATTCAGGAATTACTGCCGAACAATGCCTATCTCACCTACGATCAAGTGTCTGCCCTGCGGGAATTGATGGAAACCGCCCAACACTTTTGGGAAGTAGAAGCTCGTTTACAATTCTATGAAGATTGGCAACAAACTCAAACCGTCAGACTAGAAGAATTTATCCAATTACTGCGCCGAGGAACAATTTCCGCTAATCCCCGCCCTCTTTATTCCCTGGGCAAAGAATTAAAGGCCGTCACCCTAGCAACGATTTTTCAGTATCGTTCTCTCCGCAAAGCCCATCGTTGGCAATTTTGGCTAGATGCAGGGTCATTTCTCTGGACGCAGGGAGGAGCGGCTCAATTGTTTGCGGCTCCCTTATTTTTGCGGGGATGGTCGGGTGAAGCATGGACAACAGAAGAACAGCAGCAAGTCGATCAAGCGCGATTAGAACGAATTTTTTATGATCTACTGGGACGGGTCGATGAACGGGTTTTTCTTTGTCATAGCGATCTGAGTGTGCGGGGAACGGAGCAACTTGGCCCATTTTTGAGTTTGATTCAACGGGCTGATTCCGCGATCGCCTGATAATTTTTCATTAAATCAATTGATATAAAGTATTACGTTGTTGATAGGGACGATTTAAAGATTGAATCGCATTTTGTAATTCTGAAACCGTTAAACCCGTTCCCCCTTTTGCGCCTGCCATTGTGGTAATGTGTTCCTCCATTAATGTTCCTCCCAAATCATCACAGCCCCAAGTTAACGCTTCCTTGGCTCCTTCCAAGCCTAATTTGACCCAACTCGGTTGATGGTGAGGAATAAATTTGCCGAGATATAATCGCGCGACGGCAGTTAATAAAAGCGTATTGGGCAAACTGGGTTGGTCTCTACCGACTCGATTTTTTAAAGCTTTTGGAGCATCTTGTCCCACAAAAGGTAAAAGAATAAATTCGGTAATTCTGGCGGGATAGGCTTTTTCTAAGGCTGTTTGTTGCAGCGATCGCAACTGTTCAAAATGTTGGACTTGTTGTTCTGGGGTTTCGATGTGACCACAGAGCATGGTGCTAGTCGTGGGAACTCCTAAACGGTGGGCTAAACCGACAATTTCTAACCAGGTTTGGCTATTAATTTTTTCGGGACAAATTATTTTTCGGACAGAATCAACTAACACTTCCGCCGCCGTTCCTGGCATTGATTCAACCCCTGCCGCCTGTAAAGATTGAATCACGGCTTCATAACTAATTTGATCTTCCCGTGCAATAAATTGAATTTCCTGGGGAGAAAAAGCATGGAGATGGAGTTGGGGAAAAGCTTGTTTTAGAGCCTTAATTAATTGCAGATAATAACCCAAAGAAGTTCCTTGATACTTAGCTTGGGGATTAAGTCCGCCCTGCATACAAATTTCCGTTGCACCTTCTTCAACGGCGGCTTGAGCTTTGGCTAAAATTTGCTCCGTTGCTAACCAAAACGCGCCTATTTCTCCCTCATCTCGACGAAAAGCACAAAAGCTACAATGTTGTTCACAGATATTAGTAAAATTAATATTGCGATTAATCACATAGGTAACGGTATTACCCACTTGTTCAAAACGCAATTTATCGGCGGCTGAACGAATTAAATGAATCTTTTCGATATCGGTTTGTTTTAATAAAAAAATTGCTTCTTCTTGCGTTATTTCTGCTTGATTAACAGCTTTATCTAAAATTTTTGTTAAAGAGTTGGTATGAGTTTGAGTTGTGATTATCATTGCTTTTTTGGGATTATCTTAGCATAATTAAATAAATTATTGTGGTTGGCATTTTCCCGCACGGATTAAACCGATTCGATGAGCGATCGCGTCTTCACGACTGGGAAACGGCCCCCAATATTTTACGTCTTCGGTTGAAGGCTCATCTAAACTTTCAATAATCTGACAGTGATCTTCTGCCGTTTTGAGAATATACCAAGTGCCTTTTTTGTTCATAGCGTTGATTTTAAAATAATTCAAACAAAATTTTGAAAAATACTTCTTCTAGAATAGGGACAACTTTTTTTATGTTCCTGTTCTCTATGATAGAACAATCTACGAATTAAGAGCGATCGCCGATTCAGTAATCAAAAAGATTGGGCTAAAACAGTAGAATATAATTATAATGAAAAAAATCTTTTCCTTATTTTATGAGTGAGCCATTACTACAATTTACTACAATTTACCTTTGAACTAGATGATCCCCATCTAGAAATTGCTGAAAAGCTAAATTTTGCAACCAAACTATTGCCGATTCTCCGCGATCGCGCTCCAGTGGAAAGGGTAGATCGAGCCGAAAACCTCAATCCCGATTCCCAACGCGAAACCTGGCATTGAAACCCTGGTAGGTGTATTGTCTGCTGAAGTCACATTACCTAACCTGAAAAAATTCCTACAATTTTTAGGTGATCGCCTTCAGGACAAACCGATAAAAGGCAGTATCAAAGTATCAGGTAGTCCTAAAGCTCTTTTTAGTGAAACTCTTGTTAAGTCTATGGCTGCCCAAGCTGGAGTATCAAAAAAGGTTTTTCTTCAATATTGTTTTCATAACAAGTTAAGGGATGATCCCCACCAATAAAGCGATCGCTCTTTTTTTCTGTTTATCATCACTAAATCCTGTAGTCCATAACCACCGTGAGAAAAAGCGATCGGGCTACAATGGAGTTGATTCAACTTGAAAGGAAATTGATTATGACGACCACAATCGATGACATTCGGGAAATACTAAAGGAATTGGCCCAATCCCAACAAGAGTTGGCTCAATCCCAAAAGGAAACGGATAAACAAATCAAGCAGGTTAACAAGCAAATCGGTGAATTGGGTAATCGTTTAGGGGAGTTTGTTGAGTATCAAGTTCGTCCTGCTGTGGTGCGTCTTTTTCAGGAGCGGGGCATTGATGTCCATGAGTTTCACCCTGGTATTTCGGTAACACGAGGCCATGAAGGTTTAGAAATTGATTTGTTAGTGGTTAATGACACAGATGCGATTTTAGTGGAAGTCAAAAGTAAGTTAACCCAAAGGGAT
>JBEIFD010000504.1:0-3342 GCA_040382535.1 Merismopediaceae cyanobacterium | reverse complement strand
GGAAGTTTATAAAAAGACCCTCGGCGTTGTCGGTTTGGGGAAAATTGGTTCCCACGTTGCGACCGTTGCCAAATCGATGGGCATGAAGTTGTTGGCCTACGATCCTTTTATTTCTAAGGAACGGGCAGATCAATTGGGTTGTACTCTGGTTGATTTGGATCTACTCTTTGCCGAATCAGATTTCATTACCCTACATATTCCTAAAACTACTGAAACTGCGAATCTGATTAATGCCGAATCGATCGCGAAAATGAAGCCAACAACCCGTATTATCAACTGTTCTCGCGGTGGCATTATTGACGAAGATGCCCTAGTGGTGGCGATCGAAAATGGACAAATTGCAGGAGCCGCCCTCGACGTATTCAGTGAAGAACCGTTGGGAGAATCCAGACTGCGGGAAATCAAAAATGTGATTCTCACGCCCCACTTGGGAGCCTCAACTGCCGAAGCCCAAGTGAACGTTTCCATTGATGTGGCCGAACAAATTCGGGATGTGCTACTAGGTTTACCCGCCCGTTCTTCGGTTAATATTCCTGGACTCACTCCTGATGTGATGGAAAAATTACGTCCCTATCTCCAACTAGCTGAAACCTTGGGAACCCTGGTGGGTCAATTAGCAGGAGGACGCATTGAGCAATTAACCGTTGGTTTACAGGGCGAATTGGCAACTAATACCAGTCAACCGATTGTGGTTGCGGCCATTAAAGGATTACTCTCCCAAGCTCTACGGGAACGAGTCAATTACGTTAACGCGGCCATTGAAGCCAAGGAACGGGGAATTCGCATTATTGAAACCCGTGATGCTTCCATTCGCGATTATTCGGGATCTCTCCATCTCAAGGCGATCGGCTCAATGGGAGAACATTCGGCAACGGGAGCGTTGATTAGCAATGGCGAAATTCGTATTACTGATGTGAATGAATTCCCGATTAATGTCCCCCCCAGTAACTACATGGTCTTCACGCTCCACCGCGATATGCCTGGGATTATCGGCAAAATTGGCTCCCTATTGGGCAGTTTTAACGTCAATATTGCGGGTATGCAAGTCGGACGTAAAATTGTGCGGGGAGATGCGGTCATGGCGCTGAGTTTGGATGATCCCTTACCTGAAGGACTTTTGACGGAGATTACCAAAGTGGATGGGATTCGGGACGCTTACACCGTTAAGCTATAGTCATTGTCTTTTTAGGTGACAATTTATGGCTAATAGCTGGTGGGAAATTAAGATTCTCGCGCATCCGAGTTTGGAAGAGTCGATTTATTGGCGACTCGATAAGTTTGGCTGTTCTGGGACTGTCACTGAATCTAAGGGGCAGTCTGCTTTGATGCGTGCCTATATCCCCCAATCTAAAGTCCAATTGTTGGATCTGGCTGCTTTGTCCCTCTGGCTCCATCAGGATTCTCTGCTGGCGGGTTTACCCCAACCTTTGTTGCGTTGGAAATTAATTGAGGAGGAAGATTGGTCGAGTAGCTGGAAACAACATTGGCAACCGACAGAAATCGGCGATCGCTTTTTGATCTATCCTGCTTGGTTGCCTCTTCCTGAAAAAACGGATCGCTTACTGCTTCGTATTGATCCAGGGGTCGCTTTTGGGACGGGAACCCATGCCACGACCCAATTATGTTTAGAATCTTTGGAAATGCGCCTGACAACGGGGGCTAGTGAAATCGTACTGGCGGATGTGGGCTGTGGTTCGGGAATTCTGGCGATCGGTGCGGTTTTATTAGGAGCGCAAAAAGTCTATGCAGTTGATAACGATCCCCTAGCAATCCAGTCGGCCCGTAGTAATCGGCATTTAAATCAAATTAATCCCTCCTATTTGGTGATTAATCAGGGCAGTATTGCGGAATTATTGGAATTAGCTCCCGATGGGGTGGATGGGATTGTCTGTAATATTTTGGCAGAAGTGATCGCGGAATTAATTCCTCAGTTTTCTAAACTGATTAAACCCCAGGGTTGGGCGATTCTCAGTGGTATTTTGTTAGATCAGACCCAGGCGATCGCGGACACTCTAGAACAAAATGGTTGGGTGGTTGCGGCTCTCTGGAAACGGGGAGAATGGTGTTGTTTTCAGATTCGTCGCGCTGAATATTAACGCAAAATCCGAATAAACTCTAGGGGTAAACCATCGCTATCGGCTAGAAAAAGCACTTCATAAACGCGATCGCCGATCATTTGTTGGCAAGGTTCCAATAAAACTTTTAGGGGATCTAACGGTTCAGATTGATTGAACGCTGTTTGTAATGCTTGTAACCAGGTGGACAAATCGGGGGTTAAATCGGTTAAATCAAAGGATAAATGATAATAACCGACATAATGTTCATCCCCAAAGGCATCGGGAGCAGGTTTCGGTTCAGGAATTTGGATCAACTCAATTCTCCCGCCTAATCCTTCCATCCAGCACGCAAGAGTATAACCCGTCGTAAAACGCTCGTTGACGGTAAATCCCAACTTTTCATAAAAAGTGATCGCCCTGTGAATATTAGCAGTCCGAATAGAAGCATGGTGCATGATTTTTGACTCAACTTAATCAATTTATTCTATAGAATATTTTATGTTTCATCAATCTCCCACTTGGCGTTTAATTCCGCCCTTAACAGTATCGGGAAAACGACAGATGGCGATCGATTATTGGCTGTTACAACAACATCATTTAGGACATTATCCCCCAGTTTTACGATTTTATACCTGGTCACCGATCGCGATTTCCTTGGGACATTTTCAACGAAATTATCCTCAAAAATGGAATCATTTAACCTGGCAAAATAACCCCATTGAAATTGTCCGTCGTCCATCGGGAGGAAGGGCGGTTTTGCATCAGGGAGATTTAACCTATATGGTCGTGACTTCTGGTTTTAGTTCCAATGTGGTGACTTCCTATGAACAAATTTCTCAGTTTTTATTAACGGGTTGGCGATCGCTAGGAATCGAATTACACTACGGCAAAACAGGCAGGGGTTATATCCACAATCCCAATTGTTTTGGCACAGCAACCCAAGCAGATTTAATTGACAAAGACGGACATAAAATCATCGGTGGAGCGCAATTACGTCAGGGAAAAACGATTTTACAACATGGCTCAATGTTATTAAATCCCCATCCCGATTTATTTGCTCAGGTTTTTGGACATTTTTCTCCCCATAGTATTAATTTATCCCATGAAATGATTATAGAATCCCTGATTACCTCCGCCGAAGCTTGTTTTGGCGTTAAACTAATCAATCAACCCTTATCTGAAACAGAATGGCAGACTATTTTGAATTCAGATATTGGGAGTCAACAGTAATACAAAATAATTCTAAAGTCGTTGCTATACAAAGACAAGTTATTTTTCTACCGAG
>JBEIFD010000503.1:0-3342 GCA_040382535.1 Merismopediaceae cyanobacterium | reverse complement strand
GTTGATAGGCACGAACAATTCCCGTTGTAATCGCGTGTTCTCCCCCAATCCCGACGACAAACTTTTGATCTTTAATGAACTGAGTAACCGTTTCCGTAGTTTCCCTTAACATTTCCTCTGCCGTCAGCCCAGAATTTAAACGTGTATCCGCGATATAACCCGCAGTATAAATACCTACGGAGTGACAAGTTTCCGCTTGGAGTTCTTCGTCATAGGCTTCGAGTTGATCCGATGCCTCCAATACCGCATCAGGGCCATGTTCACACCCTTTACGATAGGTCGTGGTTGCCTCGTAGGGAATGGGAAGAATCACGGCTTGAGCCTTTTCATAGGAAGTGATCGCTTCTGAACCGAGGAACTGTTTAACGGTCGGGAGTGTATCTAGGAGCATGATGCAAAAAAAGTCAAAAAACCTTACTTTTCAAGTTTAATCATTCGCGGTACGGAACCAATATTTTTCAACCCAGTCACTTCAATTATGTCCCGACTCTCCGTTGCTGATTTTGTTTTTTTCTTCGGGTGAGAGAAAAAAAAGAGTATTTGACCTTTCTTTATCTGATCATGTACCTAAGAAACAACTTTAAAATCCCTTTAAAATCTCTTTAAAATCCCTTTAAAAAAAAACTCGTCAAACAAAAAACTATTGACATTAAAAATCTACTGATATTAAGTGGCATAGAAAATATTTAATGTGTTATTCCTATGACAAATAATTTCTTTAAAAAAGAGATTTAAAAGCTTTTTGTTGAAGACTTTTTTCAATCCTGATAGGAAAATCAAAAGCTAGAAAGCCTTGTCTAGCAAGGGTTATGTGATATAAATAAAAATAAATTAATTTTTAAAAATGATTGATAATTCTACTTTTTTATTCCTGTAAAAGCTCAGTTATTTTGAAAGGAAGAGCAAGGGATTTTTTTAAAGCAATTTTAAAGAAAAAAGGCTTGACAAGCTTAGGTTATCTTAGTTATGCTTTAGTCGTGAGGTCAGTAATTTTGCTTACGTTAATTGCCTCAAATGCGGACTCGGTGAAAGCTAGAGCGCATACTATAAAAAAAATTACACAAACTACCCTAAACAGAATTCACTTCCAACGGTAAAAATTATGACTATCACTATGAAAAAATTATTCGCTACAGGCTTAAGTGCCGCTGTTCTTTCTATCGGTGTTCTGGCTTTAAATCAAGGAAACGCTCAAGCCGCTAGTATTTCCTACACTGCCAACCTATTTACAAGCACGAACAAGGCCACTACTGGAACAGCAGATTTTTTAAAATTCAACTCAGCACTGGGGACATTAACTGGTGTCACCATCAGTTCAAATTTAACGGGGACTGCTACGTTGAGGGTGGTTAACCAGGATACCGTCGCTGAAAATTTTACCGATGGACTTGCAACATTTAACATGACTCTATCTTCTTCCTTGGGAGGTTCAAGCACTCAACAGGCTTCTTCAGGTACTGTAGATGGAACTGTTGCTGGTAGCACAACGAGTTTCTTCTCTGGGAATGCAGTAAATACTGGTATTAGCTTATCTAATCTTAATCTTGCAGATTACATTGGGAATGGCACATCAACATTTACAGCGACAGGTAGAGTTAGCGCTGGTAGCTACTCTGGTACTGCTGATTCTTCTCTAATATCGTTTGGTGGATCATCCCTTTTGTCTGCTAATGCGATTGTAACCTATACCTACACTGAAGCACCTCCTGCACCTCCTGCGGCTGTACCTGAGCCTTTGACCATCTTAGGCGCGGCAACTGCGGCGGGTTTCGGTGCGGCATTCAAGCGTCGTGCTTTGAAAGCCAGTAAATAATATTAATTCTATCAAGATTATATTGAATAACATCAAATGGAAGGTTAGATCTACTAAACCTTCTTTTTTTTGTGGATCTTGAGTGGGTTTTATCTTCATCCCCAATCCGTCCCTGACACACGATTAACATTTTGTAGGGGTTTGGTTCCCAAATCCATAGGGCATGAGACTTGGAGACCAAGCCTCTACATTCAAACCGTTGTCGAGTAAAGAGTTGACAGTTTAGCTTAATCCTACCGATCAAAATCTCCAATTCCTATTCCTTCGTTTTACGACGATTACACCAGACCTGCCAACCCAGATAGATTAATAAAAAAGTCGCTCCTACCGCAAAACCCCAACCACTGGGAATATTAGAAAAACCGAGAGCCAAACTTCCCACCCAGAGCGTTAACGCATAGATAAACAAAACCGTTAAACGGTGAGAAATACCCGCCTTAATTAGACGATGGTGTAAATGTCCCTTATCTGCCACAAAGGGAGATTGACCTTTCTTGAGACGCGATAAAATCACAACGGACATATCAAGAATAGGAACTGCTAACACCAAATAGGGTAAAAGCACTGCTGTTACCGCAACAGTTGTTACTGCCGCAATTTTGACCAAACCAATGACCGCAACGCCTGCTAGGGTAAAACCCATAAAATAAGCTCCCCCGTCTCCCATGAAAATTTGGGCGGGGTTGAAGTTATAACGCAAGAAACCCAACGCTCCTCCTGCTAAGGCGGCGGCTACTAAAGCGGCGGCGGGTTGTTCCATAAATAGGCAGAGAATCAGCAAGACAACTGCCGAAATGCCACAAACCCCTGCGGCCAAACCATCCAAACCATCAATCCAATTAATGGCATTGGCTATTCCGACTAACCAAATTACTGTGATAGGAAGACTCAACCAATTGAGATGAATGAGATCCGCAAAGGGAAGGGTTAAAAAATCAATACGAATTCCCATCGTCCAGACGATCGCGGCGACCCCTATTTGAGCAATCAGTCGGGAAATAGCACTCAGACTAAATAAATCATCCACTAATCCGATCGCAAAAAAAGCAATTCCTCCCAGGGTAACGCCCCAAATTTCCCATTCTTTATTTGGGGGGAGAAGACCGAAGCCCCCCGACCACCAGACAATCAGTAGGGCAATTAAACTCCCCGCAAAAATAGAAACACCACCCAGACGAACCATCGGGCGGTGGTGCATTTTACGTTCATTGGGACGGTCAACATAGCCCGCCTTGAGTCCAACCCGTTTGATGATAGGGGTTGTCGTCCAAACAACGGCAACGGAAATGACAAAAGCGATCAAATGGTAGGGTTCACCAAGCATGGGATTAGACGGGGATATTTAGAGCTTCTTACGTCCGAGTCTATCCTAAAATACTCTCCTTGAATCACTTATTTCTCTGTTTGACGGTTGTTAACAGCCCCTAGAGTCTTGGAAAAACCATCACCGTGTCAGGACTATACCGCCGCGCCGACGGGAATTTTAAGGTGGGGATAGAGGGGAAAACGTTTACACAAATTGGTTACCC
>JBEIFD010000502.1:0-3343 GCA_040382535.1 Merismopediaceae cyanobacterium | reverse complement strand
CAATTCGTTTTTAATGTTTCATTCTTTTTCCTCAGAATTGAATTAGGAACGAAAACAAAAGGTTTCAGGCACTTGGGAGTATTTCCAGAAAAAGCTGTAAAGGCTTACTGTGATTAGGTTGTGAATTTTCGGACAAGTCTAATGAATGGACGCGAAGTTGTTCGTGTTTTTGAAAGATTGGGCTGGCGTTTTGTTCGGCAGAAAGGAAGTCACATGATTTTAGTTAAGACAGGTGAAATAGTGACTTTATCGATTCCCGATCATTCCGAAGTTGCTAAAGGAACTTTACGAAAATTGATTCGTACTGCTGGTATTACGGTTAATGAATTTTTATCCGTTATGTGATTTTTATTGTGTCTTTATGTAATCATCTCAAAAATTGTATTTCTATGAAAATTGCTACTTGGAATGTCAACTCAGTGCGATCGCGACAACAACATTTATTAGATTGGCTAACCAAAAATCCTGTTGATGTTTTGTGTTTACAAGAAACCAAAGTTATTGATGCCGATTTCCCTAGAAAACCCTTTGAAGATGCAGGTTATCATCTCTATATATCAGGGCAAAAATCCTATAACGGAGTCGCCTTATTCAGTCGAGAACCGCTTAAGGAAGTAAGTGCGGGTTTTGAAGCAATTGTGGGAAAAGAGTTGACTGATGACCTAGATGAGCAAAAACGAGTGATTACGGGCGTTATTAATAATATTCGCATTCTTAATCTCTATGTTCCCAACGGTTCCTCTGTCGGTAGTGAAAAATATGACTATAAATTAAAGTGGCTCAATCTTTTGAAAATCTATTTAGAAACCCTCAGAGCAAGCGACACTCCCGAATTTTGCGTC
Source organism: Merismopediaceae cyanobacterium (assembly GCA_040382535.1). Classification (GTDB taxonomy): domain Bacteria; phylum Cyanobacteriota; class Cyanobacteriia; order Cyanobacteriales; family Microcystaceae; genus Snowella. The sequence goes on along the minus strand of JBEIFD010000502.1, from coordinate 2,501 downwards.
TGTGGAGATTTTAATATTGCCCTAGAAGCGATCGATATTTATTCCAAAAAGGTCAAAGACACCGATATTATGGCTTCCCCTGCTGAAAGGTCTGCTTTACGGGAAATTTTGGCAATGGGCTTACAAGACGGATTTCGGAAATTCACCTCAGAAGGTGGTCATTACAGTTGGTGGGATTATCGCACGGGAGCCTTTAAGCAAAATCGGGGTTGGCGCATTGATCATCATTATTTAACGCCCAAACTTTACGAAAAAGCGGTCAGTTGCATCATTGATACAGAACCCAGAGCCTGGGAAAAACCGAGCGATCACGCGCCTGTCATTGTTGAGTTATCCCTACCTGTTTAGGGGAAAGTTTACGTCTTAGGTTAGACAGTCAAAATGTTGTAACGCTTTTAGAATGGGGCTTTAAGTGATTTGTTCAACCTGTGCCACCTAGACAACTGGACTAAAATATTAAGAAATTTTGCCGATTATTGATTTGTATGTTAACTTGTGTATATTGAAATTCGCAGAATCCACGCTGAATCATTTAGGAGGCGTAACACCATGTTCCCAAATCAATCAACCCCCTATTACTCTACAGTCATTGGTTGATGACGGTCGTTTTTGCAAACATATCCTCATCCCTAGGGCGAGTTACGGATTGAAATAATCTAACTCAAAGGGTGTGAAAAACTTTTATTGCCATTTCCAACACGGTTTTACGACAGAAATCTTTCATTGACAAAGATGTTGGGCTTTCTTGTTTTATCTGAAGGTCTCTCTATGTTTAATGAATTTATTCTTGTTGATCGGTTGATGGCAGGTCACTTTGACCTCAAGCCAAGGAGGTTTGAACTATGAATTTACAAGGAAAAACAGCATTAGTAACAGGGGCTTCACGGGGAATTGGTCGAGCCATTTCCCTAGAGTTGGCCCAAGCAGGTGTAGAACGTTTAATCATCGTGGCGCGGACGCGATCGCATTTAGAGGAGTTGTCCCAGGAAATCACCTATCGCAATGCAGACATTGAGGTTGTCATTCTCCCTCTGGATCTCACCCAAGCGATTGAAGTTAATACCGCGATCGCCAAAACCTGGCGAGATTACGGCCCGATTCATTTATTAGTCAATTGTGCAGGCGTTGCCCATCAACGGCCTTTCTTGCAAGCGCGACTGCCCGATGTCTATCAGGAAATTTCCCTAAACCTGATCGGACTTTATACCATGACCCGCTGTGTGGCTCGGCGGATGGTTTCCCAGGGAGAAGGCACGATTGTTAATGTGTCTAGCTTAATGGGAAAAGTGGCAGCTCCCACCATGTCCACCTATTCAGCCACTAAATTCGCGATTTTAGGGTTTAGTAACGCCCTTCGGGGAGAATTAGCTCCCTATAATCTACGGGTCGTCACTTTACTTCCCACTTTGACCGATACCGACATGATTCGGGAATTCCAAAAGTTTCGCTGGGTCAGAGCCATGACCGCACAACGGGTTGCGAAAACCTTTATTGACGGTCTCCAACGCGATCGCACGGAAATCCTAGTCGGTTGGCAGAGCCATATCGCCATCTGGTGCCAACGCTTTGCCCCTTGGTTACTGAACCGTATTTTGGTTTTTGCCATGCCCCAATTAGCTTAAGACTGAAAAAATCAATAACTTCCAGGAATTGGTCTGAATCCCTTGATTCGCTGATTCCTTTTTTTTACAACTTTTACTACTCAACGCGATCGCCCGTAGCCGCTCAGGTATTCTGTTTATTTGCGACTCCAGTTAGGATGAACGAAGAACGATTGTCTTGATTGTCAAAATTTCACCATAATCATTAATTTTGCTAGAATCTTTTTTTATGACCAATTCCCCCAATCCGAAACTTTCCCCCGAAAAATATGCTCGACTCAAAGCAGAAGCCCAAGCCCCTTATAAAGGGTTCCGCAAATTTATCTATCTGGGATTAGGAGCATCAGGATTAATCGGAGCGATGATTTTTTTTCTACAACTCCTAGCAGGTAGGGGATCAATCACAGGACTGTCCAATTTTGCGCTCCAAGTCGGTGTGGTTGCCCTAATGATTTGGTTATTTCGTCGGGAATCGGATTGAATTAAGCCCAATCATTTTGAAAAAATTAATCACAAGTGATGTTTTTTCAGAAAAAACAGGGCATCCTAAAGATATAATCTCTGGATATTTAGAAAATTTTAGTGAACACTTGGGTTCCATTTGGGAGAAAAGACCTTGGATCAGCAAAAAATTCTTGGCTATTTCATCGAAGAGGCGAAAGAACACCTCGAAACCCTAGAGCGTGGCATTTTAGATTTGTCTGCTGTGATTGACGATCAAGAACGGGTGAATGAAATGTTTCGGGCGGCTCACTCGGTTAAGGGTGGCGCGGCGATGTTGGGGTATTCGAGTATCCAAAAAGTTGCCCACCGTTTGGAAGATGCCTTTAAAGTTCTGAAAGAAAATCGGGTAGGCGTTGACCAAAAATTAGAGTCCTTTTTTTTGCGGGGCTATGATGT
>JBEIFD010000501.1:0-3343 GCA_040382535.1 Merismopediaceae cyanobacterium | reverse complement strand
TTATTACCGATGAATTGGATACCATTAGTAAATCCTACCACAGCTTAAAATATGAAAAAATGGTTCCCTGCAAATGTAGTATTTGTCAACTTGAATCTGAACCCCACTTTTTTAAATATTCCGTGCTGAAAAAACGTCAAGAAAGCGGAAAAAGAAATACGATTGAATGTGAAATAAGCGAAGAAGATGTTTCTATTCGACTCTTATTAGAAGGCTTCGATCTCAAGCCACCGAAAGAAGAAGCTCCTGTCAATCATTCCCCCCATATTCCTCCAACACCTCCCAACAAAACAATGAAAACTATCCGCATCTTTTTAGCATCCTCTACCGAATTAAAAGACGACAGAAAAGAGTTTGAAATCTTTATCAGCCGCAAAAATAAAGAATATATTAAAAAAGAAATCTTTTTAGAATTAGTCCTTTGGGAAGATTTTCTGGATGCGATGTCAGCCACTAGGCTACAGGATGAATACAACAAAGTTATTACTGAATGTGATATTTTCGTCAGTTTATTTCATACAAAAGTCGGCAAATATACTGAAGAAGAATTTTCCACAGCCTTTGCCACTTTTAAGAAAAATAACAAACCTTTTATCTATACTTATTTCAAAAATACTCCTCCGAGCGGCATAAGTGAAATTATAGAAGATGATATTTTAAGTTTATTTAAGTTCAAGAAAAAACTCAGAGAGTTAGGTCATTTTCAAACTATTTATGCTGATATTAACGATCTTAAACATCAATTTGAGCAACAACTTATCAAACTCAATCCCCATTTTGAAGATTAATTTTGCGTCTAAATTTAATTTTATGTATGCGATCGCCCTGGTCAGAAACTCCAAGGATTTAGCTTGCTAAGCGTTAAAATAAAAATTACGCCTGGTCTATCTCTTTTTTTATGTCGTCTCAACCTGACTTAGTTGGAAAATTTTCACCTCAGCGTTCCCATTACCGCATACTCGGTCTCATAGGTCAGGGGCAGTTTGGACGGGTTTATTGTGCCTTGCATCGTCAATCGGGTCGCATCTATGGACTTAAGGATTTAGAACATAAAGTTTTTCCGACTAACAAATTTTTACGGGAATTAGCCTATTTAGTCACCCTCCGTCACCCCAATATTGTTACCTGCTATGCAGTGGAATATCATGCTCGTGGTCGTTATTTGGTAATGGATTACTGCGAGGGCGGAACTTTACGGGATTTGATGGACAACGAAGGCGAAGTAAGTCTCTTGCAAAAATTAAAATTAATCACTGATATTTTAGCGGGACTCGAACACGCCCATAAATCTCAAATTATTCATTGTGATATTAAACCTGAAAATATTTTATTAAAAGTGACAGCGACGGGTTGGGACGCAAAGATTTCGGATTTTGGTATTGCCCAATTAACCGCCGTAACGGGTAATCCTAATTTTGGCAAGGGTTACACGGGATCTCCTGCCTACATGGCTCCAGAGCGTTTCTATGGGAAATTTTCTATTGCGTCCGATCTCTATGCGGTCGGCATTTTATTGTATGAATTAATGGTTGGCGATCGCCCCTTTTCAGGATTACCAGGCCAAATCCAAGCGGCACATTTTAACGAAAGATTGATCCTTCCAGAAAATTTTCCTGCCCTGGTACGTCCAGTAGTCATAAAAGCCTTGGAAAAATTGCCCCAAAAACGGTTTGCAACGGCGGGGAAAATGAAAGAAGCCCTAGATAAAGTGATCGAAGAAATCAGTTTAACTAAAAATTCTGAGAGCAAAAATTCTCCCACTGCTTTTTTTCGATTTACAGCATCTTCCCTGAAACAACACTCTGTCACCGAAATTTCCGCCGATGCCCTAGCCTTTCCCGTTCATCAATTAGTCGTATGGGGGGAAAAAGTTTATCTCGGATTAGATCATCAGCTTCTTTGTCGAATTTATACCAATTCTGATTTAGAGGAAAACTATCTCAATCAACGGGATGTTTATTTCCCTTTTCCGATCATTGCTCTCCACGTCCAAGAAAAAGGCTGTTTCGTCCTGACCAAACAAGCGGTTAATCCATCGAGATCCCAGGAATTCCAGTACCATCTCTATGATTTTTCAACAGATCAACCGATCCACTCTGTCGCCCCCAAACCCTTGGGTTCCTGGCAAATCAGTAAATTAGTCTGTAGTTTTTCCCCCAACGGAAAATGGTTCGCCCTCGTCACTCCCAGACCCGAAAAAGAAAGCAGAGGCAGTTTCCAACTTTGCAAATTACCCCGACTCACACCCGTTGCAGTTCCCCACAATAGTCTTTTTCCGTCTCAGTTAATTGCGATCGATAATAATCACGGATTGGCCGTTTTTTTAGCCAAAACGTCTTCTCGTCAAGCAACGGTTTTTCGACTGTTTAACCGTCGGGGAGATTTGATGTCAGCCTTTACCCTCCCCCTACTGTTGACGAGCATTATCGTGAATAACGAGACTCATAATCATTTATTTGCCCTAGAACTGAGCAATTTGCACATTGGGGTTTTAATTCGCCTGCGTCCCCTCAAAGTTACCCGCATTGCCCTAAAAATTAAACCCGATTTTATGCTCTCCTATCCCTGGGGTTATCTGCTCGCTGATCGCCAAGGAAATTTCAATCTCTTAGATGCTGATGGCCTTTATATCGGTGAATTTGCGTTACAAGAAACCATTACCGCGATCGCCGTTGCAGGAGAATTTCGCTGTTTAGTTGCCACCTGGTCAGGAAAACAAAGCATGATTAAATTTCTCGACCTCGGCTCCAATATGCGAGAAATCATTGATCAACTTTACGACGAAAGAAATTAACCATCGATCTATGTCGATAGGTTGTCATTCCTTAACAAAAAGATTAGAATTGTTTACATAACTTTACAAAAGGAATCGATAACAATGATCATGATCATCTGTGCCGCGATCGCGTTAGTAGCTTTTGCCTTTGCTTGGAAAAATCAGTCCCAGACTGAATCTACCCCCATTCCTGTAAGAGTTTCCGAAAATATTTATCCTTCATCGAGAACTATTCGACGCTAAGAAATGTCAACAAACTTAATTTCCTTCTTACAGGAAGACCTTAATTTATCGTCCGACCAAATTAAATTAGCCCTCAACAAAGTTCAGCAATCCCCCAATCAATTACCGATCGCCCTCTTGCAATACGGACTCATCAATCTTGGGCAATTAGATAAAATCTTTGATTGGCTAGAAACCGCCTAACTGGGAGCATCCCATGTTGGAATGAGTATAAATACTTATAAAGCTTTATGGACAGAAAAAGGGAAAGATAGATGGGAAAGATAGATGAAAAACTAACCGAGGAAATGACCATGATGATCATGTCACCAGAAAAACAACAAG
>JBEIFD010000500.1:0-3344 GCA_040382535.1 Merismopediaceae cyanobacterium | reverse complement strand
TCTATTGCTGATTTAGAAAGTATTTTTGGCGATAAAGCTTCTATAGAAGTGCCAACATTATACTATGCAATTCCAGAGTTAGTGCGGGATTATCCTGATGTTTTGAAGGTGATTTTAGAGGAAGTTAATGAGGCAGGAGCTTGGGCAAAAAGACAGGAATTAGAAGCAGCCCAACGATTAGCGGAACATCACGAAATTGATCCTGTAATCGTTGAGAGTTTACAACAACGCAGTATTGAGAGAGCAATTATTCCTATCGATGATCCAACGTTGACAGCGTTACAACATCAGGCTCATATTTTTCGGGATTTAAGATTGATTCCTGAACGAATTAATGTCAAAGATGGAACCTATAGTTTGCAGACTAAACAAAATTGGACTTACTAATTTTAGCTTTGTAGGAAGATTCAGAAATACTTACAGCAAAAATCCCCCAGAATTGGGGGAGTTAGGGAAAAAATAAGCTCAATGGGAAGAATTTTAGGGATTAAGCTGCAACTTTTTCAGCAATTTTAGCATCAGGAATATAATCCGAAGAATTGCCCCTCACGACTTCTCCCCGTTGACCGTCAATGCTGACAGGAATATCCCCTGCAATGGTTACACGTTGCACCCGTCGAGGTTGATTACCGTAATCGGCGATCGCGTAGTGTTGAGTACTGCGATTATCCCAAAAAGCAATATCCCCCACCTGCCATCGCCAGCGCACTGTATTCTCTAAACGGGTAACATAGGACTGTAAAAGCCGCAAAGTATCGTAGGAATCGAGGACTGAAAATCCCTTAATTCGACGGGCGAAATCTCCCAATAACAGCGATCGCTCTCCTGATTCAGGATGAACCCGTACCGCAGGATGAATGGTTTCATAGATAGCTGATTGGAATTCTTTGGCGTAATCCCTGATGGAATTGGAAACATCTACTGTCGAAGCAGCGTAATCTGAATCGTTAGTATGTACTATCCAAAGTTGATCTGCCAAAGCTTTGAGATGGGCGGGTAAATCTTCATAGGCAGTCACAGTATTCGCCCAAACGGTATCACCGCCATAGGGAGGAATAACGACTGCACGGAGAACAGAACCCAGGGGAGGACGATCTACAAAGGTAACATCAGTGTGCCAATGGTCGGTGTAGGGCGTATTACGACTGTAATCGAGGTCAAAAACTTCAGGATGTTCGGCAATTTTAGGGGAAACGGTGGGATGGGCTGTGGTCAATGGGCCAAAACGACTGGCAAAGGCAACTTGACCTTTTTCATCTAGGTTTTGCCGACGAAAAAAAATGACTTTGTACTTAATCAATGCTTGACGAATTTCACTAATTAGCTGATTACTCAGATCACTGGTTAAATCAACTCCTCCAATCTCGGCTCCAATACGACCAGCGATCGGTTGAATATCAAAATTTTCAGAACTCATTGCTTTAGGCTCCTATCTATTGACCAATAAGCCTTTTTTTTGCTGTATTGTTTATTTTAGGCAAGTACCAAATCTTCTGGGCGCAAGCCTTACGCCCCTACAAGGACACAAATAATTTACAGCAATCCGATAGGCTGATCTTTAATGACAGATAGGACTATAACACAATTAACATTTAGATATTAATTTTTAAGAGGAAAATTGTAATCAAAAAGACATTTTCTAGTTTCTAAATTGAAACAAGAATTATTTCAAGGAGTTATTGTGATAACGGTGTTTCCAAGCTAAATAGGCTTGGACGGTGGGAAAATATTGGATGTCATCGTCAATTCCCCTGAACCGATTGGCGAGATAGCCTCTAATGTAGCTAGAGTCTTGACTTTGGGGTAATTTTCCTTCTAGGCGATCGCGGCAACCTCGTTGAAATAGATCTTCGGCACGTTCTTCAAACAGATGGCTAAAAAGACGACTAAACACAATGATAAACACTCCTAAGAAGGGCTTATCTTTAACTTAACTTTTTGTATTGGTTATAGCAAACAGTTTTTTCGTTTAAAACGATAAGTAAAAGTTATTGAAATTATTAATTCAATAAAGCAAATTAGGATTAAGATTTATGTCTAAAAATTAATCTACAATTTCTGTTTCAATTTCATCGCTGCGAATACTATTAACGAGAAATTCTCTAGCTTCTACAAATTCTTTGGAAATTCTTAGATTAGTGGCTGTTTCCTCTTCGGGACGATGGGCAAAGGGATTAACAAATTCTTTAACAATACGTCCAGGTCGGGCGTGCATAATAATAATACGAGTGCCTAATAACAGAGCTTCTTCTACATCGTGGGTAATGAAAAAAATGGTTTTCTGAGTGCGTTGCCAAATACCGCGTAAATGAATTTGAATCGCTTCACGGGTCAAGGCATCTAATGCTCCAAAAGGTTCATCCATCAAAATAATTTGGGGTTCTGCGGCCAAAGTTCGAGCGATCGCCGCCCGTTGTTGCATTCCTCCCGACAATTGATAGGGCAAATAGTTGGCTGCATGGGTTAAACCGACAATTTCTAAGGTAGTAGCGACTCGTTCTCGCCGTTCTTGTTTATTGACTCCTTTCATTTTGGGGCCAAATTCCACATTACCTGCGATCGTTAGCCAGGGAAAAAGATTGGGACGTTGAAATACCACACCGACATCAGGATCAGGTTTAGTATGTAATTTGCCTACGACTTTTACTTGTCCCGTTGTTAAGGGTTGATAACCTGCCAAGACTCGTAAAAGTGTTGTTTTACCGCAACCTGATGACCCTAAAACACAAACAAAATCCCCTAAATCGAGGTCTAAATTAATATCTCTTAAAACCTCATTGGCATTATTACCGATACCAAAAGTAACGCCAATATTAGCAAGGGAGGCGATCGCCTCTTGATCAGTTTTAGGAGTAGCGATCGGCTCCGTAGTAGAAAGAGAGGTCATAGTAGAAATAATAAGTAATATAATATAAAGTTAATTGTTTGAGAGCTAAGTTCCCCTTTTTAAGAGAGATTTAGGAGAATCAATCTAATATTCAAGTCCCCCTTTTTAAGGCTACTGTGTACACACAAGTTTTTGATTTTCTGTTTAACCTTTTCTAGCCCCCTAAATCCCCCAATACTGGGTGACTTTGAACCGCGAAAGATACCGATCTCCCCCAAAAATTGGGGGGCTGGGGGGGCAAAACGAGGTTGACAGGTAGATGTGTGCACACAGTAGCTTTTAAATAGGGGGATTTTTTTATATTGTCAGATACAAAGTTGACATCCTCTCCGCCGTAGAACGGCGAAGATTCCTAAACCTCACAATTTAGGTTTCTGCTTCATAGCAACTGCCTCCACCCCCAAGGAGTTTTATGGTCTTATGTTCGCTCCACAGACTATCCCCGCAAGCCCTGCGG
>JBEIFD010000499.1:0-3354 GCA_040382535.1 Merismopediaceae cyanobacterium | reverse complement strand
GTTATTTTTTTATCTTAAACTAACGTTTCTGTTTTTGGCATCCGGGCTCCCGGATATTAAAAAAACACGACTCCCCGTTCTGGGCCAAAGTCAGTGCGGGAAATACCTAAACAATCCTGTAATCCTCTGCGCCATTCGCCCAATCTTTCGGGAGTATTCGCTAAAATCAATGCCCGACTGCGATCGCCGAAAAGAGAATGGGTCACCGCAATAATCGATGAACCCACCAGAATATTTTGTAAACGACTGCCCATTGTAATCACCACGCCCCGTCCTCCCTGGCTAAAAAACCAGTTTTGCACCCGTTCAGCATGGATCGGCTCAAAAGTACGGCGCAATTGCCAGGGCGGGCCATAATAATCAGGACGAGTACGATATTGTTCTAAAATTCGCTGAATTTGACGGCGTTGTTCCTCAAAGCTTTGTTCAGCAAAATTGGGTTTGGCATTACTCGGTACATTGATGGGAATAGCCGCGACAGGCTGTTTTGTGTCATTCCAGGTATCAGAATTTCCTAACTCTAATTGATCCGCCGCCGAGACGAGATCTTGTAAACTACCGACTAAATAATCCTTAAAACCCTGTACTCGTATGGCCAAATCCTGGGAAACTCCTGCAAAGGTTGTCCGCATTTCCTGACGAATTTTTTCCTGACGACGTTCTAATTGTTCAACGGTCACTTCTAAAGACTGTTTGCGCTGTTCTAGCTCCCGTAATCCTTCCTTGAGCAGTTTTTCGATAGTAGTTTGGATTTCAACGGTTTTTTCATTGAGAAGTTGTTCTTTTTCAGCTTTCAAAGCCTGGATTTCTTGTTGTAAATTAGCTTTTTGCTGTTCTAAATCTACAATTTCAGTATCGATTTGAGGCTCATTTTCAGGCTTATCAGGGAAACTTGCGGCTTCTGTGGTCGAGAAGTCGGTTAGGGTCAATTCCAAGGGAACAGGTTCGAGAGATTCATTCTGGGTAGGAATTTCCAGCATTTCACTGAATTCCACGTCGGTGATGGATTCCGCGATCGCGTCCATCGGAATTTTGACTGTCGATTCATCAGTCTGCTCAGGGTTGGAATTTAACGGGATTTCTGAATTCATTAATATTAAATAAATAATTTAAGCAATTTTAAGGAACGTAGGGACAATGTTTTTCTAAACAGGCTTTGAGCGTTTTAGGGCTAAAGATAATGGGTAAAAAATGAATACTCTTTACTTCTTTAAAATAAAATAAAATGGGGACGGGTTCCCAAAAAATTCGCCAATTTTGCCATTCACTATAGGGAAAACGACGAATTAATTGACCAGAACGGTAAACATCTAAATCGGTTTCGGTAAATTGCAAGCGCAGGGTCACGGTCTGAAACATTAGAAACAAACCAAATAACCCAATCGGTAAACTTGCCCAGGGTTGAACCAATAGTAACGCGATCGCTATTCCGACTAAAACTAGGGGAATGGTATAACTAGGAGACAGTTCGACAACTGAGTTGCTAATCGGAGTCGTGGGAGTGGTGGTCATGGTGTAACCCGTGTCGCTAAAGTAATCATCAATCGTGTCTTTATTGTATCTATACTATACGAGGGCCGATCACCTGAAGGTCATGTCAGCCTATGGGGGGATTGAATTTAGCTTTAAATTAACGAAATATTGGCGATCGCTATAAAATAATTGAAGATTGTTTTAAAAAAATTTAGTTCCATTTCTCTGTTCTTAACTTTCATAAAACCTCGTAATGAAAAAAAATTCCGTTAAACAATTGTTCAGCCAAGTGGGAATGTGGATGATTCCCCTCGTTTCCGTCACTTCTGTCCCCCTCGCCCTTGCCTATTGGTCTTCCAATAAGCCGTCTCCCTCTGAACCCGTTGCGATCGTCCCCGCCCCTCCCAAAGTTGAAGCGATCGCCCCGCCCCTAGCTGAAATACCGAGTCCCATCGCGCCAATTTTACAAAAACCTGTGCCTGTAGCACTTACTAATCCAGAGTTAGCTAAAAAGCAGTCCGAAATATCATCCTCCAAGATGACGATTCCCGACCCCTTACCCCTGCCTAAATCCTCGGTTAAATCAGAAAAATCTTCTAATCAAACCGTTTCTCTTTCAAACCCTACGCAAAAGAAAACAGCGCACCCTAAAAAATCCCCTGCTTCCCATCAAGCTAATTCCCCCAAACGTCAACGTCCTGCCGTCGCAACTCAGCCCCCCTATACCCCGCCACCGTTGGAAATTCGAGTGGGTGTGGCCAGGGATGCTGCTAGTGTGACTATCGGAACCTCAAATCAAGCTTTTATTCAAGAACGAGCGGGGGGAACCCTGAAAACGGTTTCTGCGAATCAGTCCCTAACCGTTACCCCCAATGGTAATTCCTTAAATATCGGTAATATGACCGTGCCAGGCGTTGCTTGGTTGACTCCTGCCCAGGGGAGTTATATTTTCGTTGGCGATCGCTGGTATCGGGGTAGGTTACTCTTGGTCTCGAAAGGTGACAGTGTCGTTGCGGTCAACTACGTCGATCTAGAGCATTATTTAACCAGTGTGGTGGGTAGTGAAATGCACGTCACCGCTCCGACCGAAGCTCTCAAGGCTCAGGCGATCGCAGCCCGTTCCTACGCCCTTGTTCACATGATTCGGCCTGCCAGTAAATGGTTTGATTTAGGGGATAATCAACGTTGGCAAGTCTATAAAGGCATTAATAGCGAATATGACTCAGGTTTTCAGGCAGTTCATGCCACAATGGGGCAAGTCCTCAGTTATAAAGGCGGAGTCGTTGAATCTCTCTATGCTTCTACGGACGCTATTGTTGCGAGAGCCCATAGTGGCAGGGGAATGAGTCAAATTGGAGCCTATGGTTTAGCCAAGCAAGGCTATGATTATCAGCAAATTCTTAATCGCTATTATCCAGGCGTGAGTTTAGCGAGGGTTATTTTGAAACAGTAGAAGTCATAAAATTTTTATAGGACTTACGCAGGAACACTACCTGTAAGGGCAATTCATGAATCGCCCCTACAAAAATACGTCATCTATGGCGGAGGTGCGTAAGTCCTATTTTAGTCGTTTTTAATCAGGGATTAAACTCGGCAGACTGCTCTAGTGATTTTGTTGTACAAAAAAATGTAGCTATTTATACCATTTTTATGGTCTAATGGAATTATGGACTATACGCCCAAAAAAGGTCACCATTCTTAACATCTAGACAGAAAATTTAACTATTTCCCCAAAATCTTCAACGGGATAAAGGAGAGTAATCACCATGACTGAATCAGTTTCGTTGTTGTCTGATGCGAGCAAACGTTTAGAAAAAGCTATTAAGTATGTCTCCATTTCGGAAGATGCCACTGAACGACTGAAATACCCGAAAGCCAGTT
>JBEIFD010000498.1:0-3356 GCA_040382535.1 Merismopediaceae cyanobacterium | reverse complement strand
TAAACGGACATTTTGACCTTCCTTGCCGATCGCCAAACTCAATTGATCCTCAGCAACGACGACAACGGAATGACGTTCTTCCGTATTGACCAAATAAACCTGATCGACTCTGGCAGGACTCAAGGAATTAGCAATATAGGTAGCAGGATCGGGTGACCAACGAATCACATCAATTTTTTCTCCCCGTAACTCATTCACCACTGCTTGAATGCGAGATCCCCTGGCTCCAATACAGGCTCCCACAGGATCAACATCCCGCTCTAGGGTATCCACGGCAATTTTGGTGCGTGGGCCGACATAACGAGAGGGAGGATTGGCTTCACGGGAAACCGCGACGATGCGGACGATCTCCTCTTCAATTTCAGGGACTTCGACGGTAAAGAGATCAACCACCAATCCTGCGGCGGCACGGGAAACAATTAACTGAGGCCCCCGATGGGAACCTTCTCTCACCTTGCGGAGATAGACCTTAAAAGTGGCATTGGCACGGTAATTATCATTGGGGAGTTGTTCCCGTTTGGGTAACTCCGCCTCGACTTCGGGTTGCCCGAAGCTACTATTGACAGCCATTACCACCGATTGACGCTCAAAGCGCAACACCCTGGCATTTAAAACCGTATCTTCTAGATCTTGAAACTCTTCTTGAATAATTTTTCGTTGTTGATCCCGTAATTTCTGCAACAAAACTTGTTTCGTCTGAATGGCGGCCATCCGTCCAAAATCTTTCTGATCGGGGGTCACATCAAGGACTACTTCATCCCCTAGTTGGGCTTCTGAGGCGACTTCCTGGACTTCGTTTAGGGAAATAGAATGGTCGGTATTCTCGACGGTTTCCACAATTCTTTTGGTGGATAAAATACGAAAACCTTCTTCCTCGGTATCCAGTTCTACTTCAAAGTTTTCAAAATATTCTTCTGCAAATTGCTGGCCGATACTTTGGGAACGGCGAAAACGCTCATAACCTTTCAATAAAGCTTCCCGTAGGGCTTCTTGAACGGCGGAGTGGGGTAAATTGTGCCGTTGACTGATTTCTTCAATCATGGCGGGTAATCCGGGCAAACTAACGAGAGACATCGGTGGTAAACTCCAATAAAAAAATTACATCATCTTGGTTCAGGTTCTCCTTAACATGGCGAATCTAATTGCACTTTGGCGACTAAATGACGCGGAATGGAAAATGATCGTCCTTTGAGACTGAGATGAACCTGGGTTTCATCCCGTCCCTGCAATCTTCCTTGCCATTTTTGATTTCCTTCGTAGGGTTCGGTGCTGGTCAGGACTACACCAAATCCTTTGAAGGCGAGAAAATCGCGATCGCTAGACAACTGGCGAGAAATTCCTGGACTGGAAACCTCTAGGACATAGTTTTCGGGGATCACAGGGGTCGAGTCTAAATGGGGTTCTAAGGCCCGACTCATTTTTTCGCAGTCATCCAGGCTGGTATCCTGTTGGAGATTGCGAATGTCTATCCGTAGAACGGGCGGGTTTTTGTTTGTCTGAAACGCCACGTCCACAATATCCAAACCCAATTCGGCGGCGATCGGTATCGCCAGCTCAAGAATGGGGGGAATTAAGGGATGGGTCATCGCGGTTAAACAATAAAAAAGCGGGCTAAACCCACTTCTCGAAACTTTTCAAGATAGGGATAGACGGCCAATGGGGTCGCCTACGCTGAAATTAGTGTAGCAAAAATAAGACACAACTGGAGCAAAACTCTCTCCTTGGATCGCGATCGCCTGGAAACTTTATCCAATCGACATTACTTCTCTGGGCTAAATCCCCTGAGCGATCGCCTTTTTTGAACAGGGGTTAAACCTTTTCCTTGCAATACAACGCCAAATTTTCCCAGTCCCGTCGGATCAATTAATTGGTGGAGAGCATCCCGACGCTTGAAGATTTCTGCAACACTGAATTTCCCTGTCGAAAGTTCCACGAGGCGATCGCCTAATCCCAGACTCATTAAAAATAAACCCTGGTTTGTAAATCCTAAAGTTTCTAAACCGATTGATTGACCATGATTTTCTAGAGCAGTAAAATTCACATGGGTTGTAATATCTTGAAATCCCAAATTAACAAAGGGATCGGAATGATAGCGATGTTGATAATAACATTGCAAAGTTCCCTGGCTACGTTGGGGATGGTAGTATTTTTGAGCAGAATAACCATAATCAATGGTTAAAAGATAGCCCTGTTTTAGTTTTTGAGAAACTCTATTTAACCAGTCAAAAGCTTGTAAATTTACCTCAGTCCGATAACTTTCAGGATAATCGGCTGAATTTATATTAATTTGAACCTGTTGAAAATAATTTAATAGTTCAGGTGTAGAAAGTTCAGCAATAATTTCAATTAATTCTCCCTGATTTTCTCCCACATAAATTTCTTGTAATTGATCATCTTGCCAAATGACTTGGTGAACCGAAAAAGCATCAATTAATTCATTACTAAAAAAACAACCTTTTACCGAAGTATTTTCTAAATCTGACCAATTTTTCCAGTTTAATTTAATTCCGTTTTCTAAAAAAGATTGCAATTTTTCTTGTTGTGTTGCCATCAAGGATGGAGATTCTTCAATAATACTATATTCAACATTTTGCAATAAATCAGGATAATTTGATTGCCAATAATTCAAAATATCAATTGCTAAATACCCTAAACCTGCCCCCATTTCTATTACTTGAAACGGTTTAGGATAATCCAGAATTAACCATATTTCCGCTAATTGTTCAGCCAAAAGTTCGCCAAAATCTGGCCCCAAGGAACAAGCTGTAAAAAAGTCTCCCTCGGCTCCGATCGCCACCTGACCAGAACTATAATAACCATCGTCAGGATGATAAAGAGCCAAGGCCATAAACTCAGCAAAGGTGATGCGTTTGTCAGAGTTAGCTTGAATTTTAGCTAGAATAACTTGCTGTAATCGATGGGATTTCTCTGACATTCTGATACCACTTTAATTTGATTAAAATGCAGATGTAAATATCAATGAGATCCCCCCCAACCCCCCTTGATAAGGGGGGCTAAATTCTTGTCAGTAACAAAAGTCCCCCTTTTTAAGGGGGATGCCGTAGGCAGGGGGATCAAACCTCTAAATAGATAAGTGGTATGAAATTTATTTAGGCTTATGGGTAGAGCGATAAAAGGGTTTTTTAACCACTTTGGCAGGATAGGTTTTACCGCGAATTTCTACTTCTAAGGTTTGACCAATTTTACTGAAAGGAGTCGCGACATAGGCCAGGGCGATCGCGGAGTCGAGGGTGGGGGATTGGGTTCCACTGGTAACTTCACCAATGGTTTCGCCTTCTAACATGACAGGATAACCATGCCGCGCAATATGCCGACCGCCCATTTCTAAGCCGACT
>JBEIFD010000497.1:0-3359 GCA_040382535.1 Merismopediaceae cyanobacterium | reverse complement strand
TGTGCCACTGGCAATTTCACATAAATAGGCTTCTGTATCGGGACGCATAATTACATCAGTAAAATCAGCCCCTTCCACGATCGCGCCTTGAAACTTACTATTGGTTGCAAAAGCCCCTTCCAAGATTGCATTGGTAAAATTCGCACGGGTCAAACGAGCCGATTCTAAATCCGCCGCCCGCAGATCTGCCCCTGCAAAATTAGCCGATTCTAAATTAGCAGAGAAAAAACGGACTCCTTGTAAATTGGCGTTACTAAAATCACTGCCCCGTAGGTTAGCATGGTCAAAACTATCACCGCGCATATCTTGACCAGAAAAATCATTATCCAATAAACTGCGATTATTGTAGCTCACAGCCCAAACGGGGTTAGTTAGACTATTTAGCACGCAAAAAATAGTGACTAAACTGATAATAATTCTACCAA
The DNA here is from genome assembly GCA_040382535.1 of Merismopediaceae cyanobacterium. GTDB lineage: Bacteria > Cyanobacteriota > Cyanobacteriia > Cyanobacteriales > Microcystaceae > Snowella. Next base: position 2,934 of record JBEIFD010000497.1, on the reverse strand, counting down.
AAAATAGGATAATATTGTTTGATTTTTGAGTATTCTTGATCATGTTTTGTCCGTCGAATAAAGTTTTATTGAAAATAGTTGATTTTGTTGCTTTGAATGAAAATTTAATTTGAGACACTGTTTAGTGGTGATAAAATTTTAGCAAAGTATAGGACGGTCTGGAATTTATGACGGAGATTGGTCATCTGGGGGAACAGTTTGTTGCTCAATGGTTAAAAAGTCAGGATTGGATCATTCTTCAGGAAAGATGGCGATCGCGTTGGGGAGAAATTGATCTAATTGCTTGTTCCAATCGGATAGAAATGTTGGCCTTTGTGGAAGTTAAAACCCGTAGTCGGGGCAATTGGGATGAAGGGGGACAATTAGCGGTAAATTTCAGCAAACAACGCAAGATTTGTCTGACTGCCAATTTGTTTTTAGCCCAATATCCCAGTTTCGCCGAACTTCCCTGTCGCTTTGATGTGGCCTTAGTGAGTTATCAGCGATCGCCTTCTAGCTCAGAAAAAGATTCATCATTAATCCATCTAAAAATAGGTCAACCCTTTTGGAAAGACGGTTATCAGCTTATGCTCCAGGATTATTTAGAATCCGCCTTTGAAGGATAAATCAAATCCTTTAGCTACGGTTGATACGGGCCAAAGTTTGCGATACTTCTTATAATGCAGATGGTTTTTTCAGCTTATGAGTCTTTTTATGAACAATCAACAACTGTGGCAACGTTACCAAGACTGGCTCTATTATCACTCTGGGCTGGAGCTATATCTGGATATCAGTCGGATGCGCTTTGATGATGCGCTGGTTGAAAGTCTAATTCCCAAATTTGATAAGGCTTTTCAGGATGTCGCGGCCCTCGAAAAAGGCGCGATCGCCAATCCCGATGAACAACGCATGGTCGGTCACTATTGGTTGCGTAATCCCGATTTGGCTCCCAATGAAGCGTTAAAGAAAGAAATTACCGAACCGTTGGCACAAATTGCCGATTTTGTTGAAAAAGTTCATTCAGGAACCATTAAACCGCCTAGTTCAGCAAAATTTACCGATATTATCTCTGTTGGTATTGGTGGCTCGGCCCTCGGCCCTGAATTTGTCGCTGAAGCCCTAGCTCCTGATTTTCCTGCGCTGGATATTCACTTTATCGATAATGTCGATCCCGCAGGCATCGATCGCGTTCTCAACCGTCTCAAAGATAAGCTCAAAAGTACCCTGGTGATTGTGACCAGTAAATCGGGCGGCACTCCCGAACCCCGCAATGGAATGCTCGAAACCAAGCTGGCCTACGAAGCCCAGGGTTTAGATTTTGCTAAATACGCGATCGCAGTCACCATGCCAGGCAGTCAATTATCCCAAGTCGCCCAGGCAGAAAACTGGTTAACGACCTTCCCCATGCAAGATTGGGTGGGAGGAAGAACCTCTGAAATGTCTGCTGTTGGACTGTTGCCCGCCGCTCTTCAGGGAATTGATATTCAGGCAATGTTAGCAGGGGCCAAGGAAATGGACGAAGCCACCCGCATGACCTCCCTAAAAGGCAATCCCGCCGCCTTACTCGCTCTCGCTTGGTATTACGGCACGAATGGCCAAGGAGAAAAAGATATGGTGGTTCTTCCCTACAAAGACAGCCTGCTCCTCTTTAGCCGCTATCTCCAACAATTAATCATGGAATCCCTGGGCAAAGAAACCGATTTAGACGGTCGGGTTGTCCATCAAGGCATCGCAGTCTATGGCAACAAAGGCTCCACCGATCAACACGCCTACGTCCAGCAACTACGGGAAGGTGTTGCGAATTTCTTTGCGACCTTTATTGAAGTTCTCGAAGATCGCACAGGTTCCTCGACTGAATTTGAGCCAGGCGTAACTTCTGGAGATTATCTTTCGGGCTTTTTACAGGGAACTCGTCAAGCATTGTACGAAAATCAACGAGATTCGGTCACGATTACCATTAAACAGGTGAATCCTCGCACGGTTGGGGCTTTAATCGCTCTCTATGAACGTGCCGTTAGTTTTTATGCTTCTTTGGTGAATATCAATGCCTATCATCAACCTGGAGTTGAAGCAGGTAAAAAAGCCGCGGCTTCCCTGTTGGCTTTACAAGAATCTGTTCTCAATAGCCTGAAAAATACCGCGCAGTCCTTAGATTTAGCCACTCTAGCGGCCCAAGCAGGAGCAGAGGATCAAATAGAGGCAGTTTATAAGATTGTGCGTCATCTCGCGGCGAATGATCGGGGAATTGTTTTGGAAGGAAATCTCGCTGTACCCAGTAGCCTCAAGGTGAGAAAAAAATAAGTCTTTTTGGGGACTTTATAGGCAAGGGGCTTAAGCCCCTTGTTACATAGCATTAGGGATTTTGATAGTGCAATTTAGATTCGTCACAACTTATCAACGATTGTTATCTTCCCTGAAATTAACTAAATGAAAACGCTCCTGAAATAATCGGAAATAACTTGCGAAAGGAAATTGAAAATAAAGAGAAGCTAACCAGCTTAAAAAAATAAGATGAAAAATGAGGGTCAACACCACCCAAAGCTTAGGTAACCAAGACAAAGGACTATTCGGCAAAGGTGGAAAGCAATAGGCTCCCAACGCAACGATCGCCGTCGGTAAAATAATTAAAATCAAACCAAATAAACCGTAACCCCAAAAGGTTTCTTGATCCTTTGTGATCCACTGATTCCCCTTTCTATACCAACGTCGAGGCACTTGTCCATCGGCCAAATCCAGCACTTGTTCCTCCAGATTGGCACTAAAAATATGGCGGCAAAAATCGCACCCAAAGGCATCCATAAGGGGAAAAGCGTGAATTTCTCCCCGCAAACAAAGCGGACAGGAGTAGGTTTGAGAATTATCCAAGGTTGACATGATATCAATCATTGAGAGCAAGAGCGTTCCTAATCTTCCGATTATAAGGAAGAAATAAACCGTAACCCCAAAAGGTTTCTT
>JBEIFD010000496.1:0-3375 GCA_040382535.1 Merismopediaceae cyanobacterium | reverse complement strand
TGCAAATAAAAAATCAAGTAATTGTAGTTTATTACAATCATAATTCTCTCAACGTGTTTTTTGCGTATTTTTACGGTAGCAAAAATACTTAATGGGAAGATCTAGGTGATTTCACTGATGTCGCCGATAATTTGTAGTATTTTGACAGCTTTCTATCATGTTTCCCAATTGCAATCGATTTTCTATCAGGTAAAAGAGAGCGATTTTTCCCTTGGCTAACGGATTAACCTGTGGTTAATTCTGAAATTAAGTCCCTGGTTGTCATTCTACTATTTGTCAAGGTTTATGAAGGTAAGGAATTTAACGCAAAAAACCTTACCTAAAAAGCTTGAAATAATTTTGTTTTTGTGCTATTGACTAGCGGCATTTCTGAATGAGAGTATGACACCGTTGTGCAATTTGAATGCGTGATGGCCTATTGACTAGATATGACAAAACGATAATATTTTTAAAAATTTTGTATTCGTGTGCAATTTTGATTTTTTGGTGGTATGATGATTTTCAAATGTCATGTTGCTTGCTCACTGAATCCTATTTATTGGTTTAATTTATGTTTTTTATTGTTAATTCATGGCGACTTATAAATGCAAACAGTGTGGAAAGCAATTTAGCTTATCCATTAAGGCGAGTGACTGTCAGTTCTGTGGGGGAAGTCAATTAACCCTCAAGGGAAGACAGTCGGCGGGGGCTAATTTTATGCTCAATGCCGCTTCCTCTTCTCCCCAGCGAAAAAATACCAAAAAGGGTCAAAGCGCGATCGCTCAAAATCCGACCCCTGTTTATTCAACTAAGGCAGGAAGACCGACAGAGACTGAGGTAGCTGTTGTGACTGCTCGCCCCCGTGAATTCTCTTTTCAAAAGAAAAAAGCTTGGAGTTCCCCCGTATCAGCTAATTTTTGGGAAGTGTTTGATTTTGTGCAAATCGGTGGATTTTTTCTGTTTCTGTCGGTCGTTCTGGGTGGGTTTACTGGAGGGTTATATTGGTTAGCCAATTTGAAATTTGACACAAAGGAGTTTCAAAAAGTGTCGATTAATAATGACTTGAAAAGTCCCCAAAAATGGATGCTTTCTCCTGGAGCCATTATTCGTTCTAACAATTTGAGTCATCCCCATTCTCAGACTAAGATTGAACATTTTTCTTTGTTAAAAAATGAACAATTTAAGGATGTTGATATCTCTAATGAAGTCGCGATCGCCAAACCCTCTCCCGATTTATCCGTTGGTATTGCGGCTAGAGTAAATGGCGAAAAAAATCAAAACTTTTATTATTTAAGAATTCAGCCCGATGGTTCCTTTGCGATGGGGAAACACACTCCTGATACCTGGGAAGATAAGGTTGCTTGGCGCAAAGATTCGGCGATCGCGTCTGGGGGAAAAGTTAACCGTTTGAGAATCGTCTGTAAAGATAATTTAATTATTGGTTTTATTAACGATAAAAAAGTAGGAAGCTTTGCAGATCAAGATTATCGTTCAGGAAAAGTTGCTCTTATTTCCCATCAAGACAAGGGAGCCAATAGCGGTGTAAATTTTAGCAATGTTTTAATTAAGGAAAGAGAAATCAGTTCCTCGTCAAAGGCTCCAACTAAACCCCCTCTCCCAGAAGCCATTAAACAACATTACACAAATCTAGAAAATAGTCAGGAACATAAATCCTTTAATTTTGTCCACAATGTTGAGATTTTTGATCAAAATATTCTCAAAGAATCTGAAGATAAAGCCCAGGTCAAAGTCGGTCTGCGCTATTCGCTTAAAAATGGAGAAAAAATTTGTGAAAGTCGAGTGATTAATTTAGTTTTTAGTCCTCAAGCTAACCGTTGGGAGGTCAAAAAATCTGAAAATATTCTTCCCGAACCTACCTGTAAAATTTAATTAATGATGCCTGGTGTACTTAAGATTGAGTTTTGTAGATATTGTTGATGCGATTCTCAATGTAAGTGATAAGATAACGTTGTTCATTCTTCCCTCTTTACCGATAGGCGTGACCATAACCAATGGCTAAAATTCAGGATCTCCGTCGTAAACCCCGAAAAATAATTTCCCTATTACTAGGGGTCTGTACGGCTTGTTTAGCGTCCGCTCCAGTTCACGCTAACCAAAAAATCTTTTTTACCTACGACCCCATTAATATTTCTCTACGGGTTGACTCCTTAGAACTATTTGCAACGCAAGGAAAAATCAATAAGAATCTAGCGTTTTATCTTCAATTTGCAACGCCAGAACAACAAAAAGCCTTCCGAGAAGCATTGACAAAAAAAGTTCCCTTGTCCCCTGTGGTCATCTCGCGTTTTTTTAATACCGCCATTGGGGAAGATATCCTCACCCGTTTAGGAAGAGGCATCACTATCCAAGGAGGCAGAAATGGCAAATACGCCCTGCGAGCCGCTTTTGTCCAAGCCGCTTCTGAGCCTGAAGGGTTTTCTTTACTAAATGTACTGAAAAAATTGCCGACGGATATGCAGCTTCAGGGAGAACTGCTATTGGGGTTTGCCCAGGAAGCGGGTCTTTTTATTGAAGCAACGGAAACTTTGATTGGAGAGTTTCGCAAACTTACGGCAGAAGAAGCGGCAACCGATCCCCGTGTAGATTATGCTAAACTGCCCGATCTTCGTCAAGCTGGCCCCTATAAGGTCACTAAACAAGTCTGGAATTTAACGGATACGAGTAGAAACCGAGCTTTGTATGCCGATGTCTATATTCCCCAAACCCAGGGCGGAAGAATGCCCGTGGTCGTTTTTTCTCATGGATTAGCTTCTCGGCCAGAGGATTATGCGCAGGGACTTGAACGCTTGGCTTCCTATGGTTTTCTGATAGCGGCTCCCCAACATCCTGGCAGTGATAGTATTTGGGCCAAGGAAGTGTTAGAAGGTTATCATCGTGAAGCATTTGATCTGAATGACTTTATCAATCGACCGAAAGATATTAGTTTTATGATTGATGAGTTGGAACGGCGCAATGCTTCCCAATTCCAAAATCGGTTAGATCTGCAAAATGTGGGTATGGGCGGTCATTCTTTCGGTGGCTATACGGCTTTGGCGATCGCGGGAGCAGAAATTGACTTCAATCATCTGAAACAAGATTGCGATCGACTGTATAGTGGGATTAACGTCGCGCTGTTATTGGAATGTCGCGCCCTAGATTTGCCGAGAGAAACCTATAATTTTCGAGATAAACGGGTGACAGCAGTATTTGCGGCTAATCCTGTCAATCGGGGTGTTTTTGGGCAAATAGGACTCAGTAAAATTACGATTCCTATTATGCTCGGTTCGGGGAGTTATGATCCTGCGACTCCACCTGCCTTGGAACAAGCGGCTTCTTTTACTTGGTTAGGCAGTTCTGAGAAATATTGGGCGATGGTAGAAGGTCAGGCCCATGTCA
>JBEIFD010000495.1:0-3379 GCA_040382535.1 Merismopediaceae cyanobacterium | reverse complement strand
TAACGAGAAAGGCACAAAACCCGATCGCCAACTTGATCAGTTTACCCTTTCAAAACAACACAAATTTTGGCGTGGGGCCACTAGACAGAACTCAGAATGTCTTGAATATCCAACCCGTTATTCCTGTTTCTCTCAGCGATGATTTACTGCTGATTACCCGCACCATCGTCCCCGTTATTTACCAACCTGAACCACCGACTGGGGGAGGAGGAACCTTTGGTTTGGGAGACATGAATCCCCAATTCTATTTCAGTCCTAAAACATCCAGTAACATTACCTGGGGAGTAGGGCCAACGTTTCTTCTGCCCACAGCAACCAGTCAAGTTTTAGGGCAGGGAAAATGGGGAATTGGCCCTGCTGCTGTTATTGTGGTGACGACTAAACAATTTGTTTTCGGGGCAGTCGCTAACAATATCTGGTCTGTTGCGGGAGACAGAGATCGCCCTGATGTCAGTCAATTAACCTTTCAACCCTTTATCAATTACAACATGAAAGACGGTTGGTATTTAGTCAGTGCGCCCGTTTTAACAGCGAATTGGGAGGCTTCAGGGGGAAATCAGTGGACTATTCCCCTGGGAGGCGGCTTTGGTCGCGTCTTTGCGATCGACAAGCAAAAGGTCAATTCACAGCTACAGGCGTTTTGGAATGTGGTCAAACCAGACGGCGGGCCTGACTGGACTTTGCGAGCGCAGTTTCAGTTACTCTTCCCCAAATAAGTCAGGATTCAATTGGTTAGGAACTTTTTTTCACGAACCCCTTTTCACTGCTACTTAAGTTACTCACGATGAGAGCGATCGCCTTTGTTCTATTACTCCAGCGTTGACTGCTATTTAGGCAAAGGTAATCTCCGTAAATTTTTCTTTAACCCACCACAATAATTGCTATCCTAATTAACAACCATTGGAGATATTTGAATTATGACTACACACAAGATTTCTATTTTGATATTGGGAATAACATCCTCTGTTCTATTAAGTTTTCTAGGACAAAAATTTTTTCCCATTACTCCCGTCCAAGCCCAGGATACTTCCCCCGATCAGGCTCAAAACGCCGCACTACAAGCCGTTGCCAAAATGACTGAAGGCCAGCGCACCTATTACCAAACAAATGGTCAATTTAGAGCGACAGTTGACAATATTCAACAAGATTTTGGGGTTATTTTACCGAATACCTTTGATTATGCCGTAAGAACAACATCGGGAGCCGCCTATAGTTACGTTATTCCGAACCAATCTCCCCTAAAAGGTCAGTTGAAAGCCTATGTGGGAGCGGCATTTCTCACACCGAATCAAACGCCTAAAATCACCACCATCATTTGCGTAAATAACCAACCAGGCACAATACGACCGGCCGATCCCCAACTTGTTCGAGGGACTGACTTGAATAATCCCACTAAACTTGCCCTAATCTGTGGAGATTTTTCGGTGCAGATTCCTGCATCTATGGTTAATGAATAGGTTGTAGGACGTTATTTTCTACACGGTTCGGGTTCTTTTCGTGAGCGATCGCGGCTTAGAGAGAAACAACCAATACCCATTCCAATTTTTAGTTAATTATTTTTTATGCCAATACTTTCTCAAAAAATACACCTTTGGCGATTACTAATCTCCCTTTGTTTGATCAGTGTGCCTTTAAATTTTGGGTTATCAGCCAAGGTCAGAGCCGAAAGTTTACCGAAATCTGATCGCCCCAATCCAGTCTTGATTTCTGCCAATCCCCAGAAAAAGCTGGAACCCAAGGCCGTTGAAATTCTCAAAGCTATGAGCGATCGCCTAGCTGCGGCCAAAACCTTAAAATTTACCGCAGTTACAACCTACGAAAACCCCAGTCGTTTAGGGCCAGCTTTGGCTTATCACACCCTTTCTAATGTGATTTTACAGCGACCGAATAAGCTACAAATTATTTCCCCTGGCGATGGCCCCGCCTCGGAGTTTTATTACAACGGTAAAACCCTGATGGCCTTTGCGCCGACGGAAAATTTAGTGGCGATCGCCGATGCCCCTGGCACCATTGATGAAGCGTTAAAATTTGCCTACGATACAGCCGCGATTTATTTTCCCTTTATGGATTTTCTAGTAGCCAATCCCTACGGTGATATTGCGGGAGATCTAAAAACCGCCTTTTATATCGGTCAATCCCAAGTGATTGATGGCACAACTACCGACATGATTGCGATCGCTACTGATAAAGTTTTTGCCAAGTTTGGATTGGGGCAAAGGACAAATTACCCCGCATGATTCGGGCAGTTTATCGCAATGATCCGTCACGGTTACGCCATCAAGTTACCTTCACCAATTGGCAGTTAGATATGGCCATTCCTCCCGATACCTTTGGTTCGACCCGTGCGAATGCGGCTAAACCGATTCCCTTTAAACGTCCTGAACCCGAAACCCTTGAGAAAAAGCCTGTTTCTAAACCCTAATTTTCTATTTTTGAGGTTAATTCTATGAAAAAAATAATGGCGATCGGTTTTACGAGTCTCTTACTCACTAGCCTGAATTTAAGTCCAGCCCAAGCAATGTTTCACGGTGACAGTAGCTCTTGGAGTGCTAGTGGTGCGAGGGGAACGGCTTCTGGGGGTGATGGTTCCTGGAGTGCGGATGGTTATCGCGGCGGCTCTGCTTCGGGTGGCGATGGCTCCTGGAGTGGCACGGGCTTTCGAGGAAGTTCTGCATCAGGTGGCGATGGCTCCTGGAGTGGGACAGGTTATCGCGGTGGATCGGCTTCGGGCGGCGATGGCTCCTGGAGTGGGACGGGTTATCGCGGCGGAACGGCTTCAGGTGGCGACGGTTCCTGGAACGCGACGGGTGCTTATGGGGCAACGGCATCGGGTGGTTATGACCACTATTACGGAGGAGCCTATTACGGGGGCTATCATCCGCCAACGGTTGTCAATACTTATACAACGGGTTGTACTACTTGTGGGGGTTGGTATGCCGCAGGGGCCGCGGCCACAGGAGCAGTCATCGGAGCTACAGCGGCTAATGCGAATAATGCCAATACCTACGCAGAAGGTTACGCCGCAGGAGCCTCGAATACGGCCTATGCGATGGGAGCAATTTATCCGACTTTACCCCCAGGATCTACGGTTCAGACAATTGGAAGCGCAACCTATTATCTCTACAACGGGGTTTGGTTTAGTCCTTCCTATGGGGCTAATGGTGTTTATTATCGTGTGGTTCCTACGCCTTAATTATCTCTAGTTCCGAACAAGTTTGTGTCTTCTTGTATTTCTAAAAGCTTGTTGCTCAAGGGCTTTACGGAAAAACATACATCAAGCATCGTCTTTTGTCGGTTCCAATGAGTGTTATTGAGCGAAAAACACGCCACCAAAGAACTTTGGAACGGGTTTCAGGAGGCTCAAAGCCTTATTCTCTCG
>JBEIFD010000494.1:0-3381 GCA_040382535.1 Merismopediaceae cyanobacterium | reverse complement strand
GTCGATGGGACTCCACAGATAAGCTAATGTCCCCAGGACAATCCACCAACGATACTGGGGATTGCGGATCATGCTACGATACCAGCTATAAAGCGATTCTAACGAGAAATTCATGGTTGTTCTCCAAAGACTTACCTACTTCTCATCATGCCAAAGGAAGAATCGGTTTGTTTAGTGTGGAAAACCCCAAATTTTGTCGTAAAAATCCCCCTGCCTTTTTCCTGGACGCACTTTATGATCGGCAAATGACAAAAATTTTGTAGATTTCCAGGGGATTGCGATCGCAAAAAAAATAATTTATTACCCTGTTGTCAATTGAGACCGCATCGGTGTATGATAAGACTCTTGTGAGTATTCGGGGCGTAGCGCAGCTTGGTAGCGCACCACTTTGGGGTAGTGGGGGTCGTGGGTTCGAATCCCGCCGCTCCGATTGAATACCAGACATATCTATCAAAAGCCTAGTCTCTTGATCATTAAAGGATCTTGATGGTTGGGCTTAATTCTGACTATTCAGAGATTTTAAATTCTGATAGTCCCATCGTCGAACAACTTTGACAGCCTGTCTTTTGACGGGGTACTTCCTTTTTGCCTAAGCTTAGAAAATCCGTGATTAATAGGCAAAAATAATCGATGAAAACTTCCCTAGAGCCAGAATCAGAAACCTCTCAATGCTCAGAAAATGCTGCTGGTAAAGCTTTTAAATGGCAAAACGCGAAACTGATTTCCTTTGGGATTACGCCAACGGGTTATATCTCGATTGGGATAGTACCGATGGGCGTAATTGCGATCGGGATTGTGCCGATGGGAGTGATTTCAATTGGGACGGTGGCAATGGGAGCGATCGCGTCTGGAGTTGTATCAATGGGCGTTTTTGCCTTTGGAGGAGTTAGTATGTCTTGGTTTAATGGCCATCAAGGACATCAGCCCGTTGCTCCAATGACGACCCCCGAAAGTCCGCAACATCATCAGCATTAAGTTTAGTTAAAAATAGAAACCTAGAGAATCAGCTTATTTTTATTTCAGTTTAAAGAAAGTCAATTTTTGTCCTGGCTTATTAAGAATTGATTAACTTGTTGGGAATATTAAATTATTTTTTAGAAAAACGGTGTAAACCGAAACTCCGCGCATTCCTGCATTCCTCCTCAATGCTCGTACAAGCGCGAAAAGCTCCTATAATAATATTAATATTCCTATTTCAATTTGATTTTCTTCTAGGATAATAATGGACTTACTTCCACAATCGAGCCTTGATCCCCAATTTGTAGAAGCCCTAAGCCAATTCTTAAAGCAATTGCCCGATCATCCTAATAGCCAACTTATTCAGCGATCGCTCTCGGTTTTAATGTGGATGGCGAGGGAAGAAATTGATCGAGCCGATTGGAAAATCGTAACCACCACGCTTCAGGATTTAGAAAAAGCATTTATCGCCTTTTATCCCCATCGTCACACTCGAAAAGTCACTATCTTTGGTTCCGCCAGAATCCTGCCAGAGAGTGCTGAATATCAATTAGCGGTCAAATTTGCCCGTCGTCTTGCCGATTTGGGTTTTATGGTCTTAACAGGTGCGGGCGGTGGCATCATGCAAGCGGGTAATGAAGGCGCGACGAAAGAACATTCCTTTGGGTTAAATATTGATTTACCCTTTGAAAATATTGCTAATGAATTTATTGTTGATGATCCTAAACTAATTAATTTTAAATATTTTTTCACTCGTAAGCTTTTTTTCTTGAGAGAAAGTGATGCGATCGCCCTATTCCCAGGGGGATTTGGAACCCAGGACGAAGCTTTTGAGACTTTAACCCTTTGTCAAACAGGAAAATATGGCCCAGTTCCTTTAGTTTTAATTGATGAACCTGATGGGGATTATTGGAAAAATTGGCAATCCCATCTCAAAGAAAATTTATTAGAACAAGGATTAATTAGTGCCGATGATTTTAGTCTTTATAGCATTACTAATAGTTTAGAAGAAGCCTGTTCCATTATTCAAAATTTTTATTGTGTTTATCACTCCTGTCGTCAGGTAAATGAAACCCTAGTCATGCGGCTCAATTGGGAATTAGAAGATGATATCATTCAAAAATTTAATAATGAATACCAGGATATTTTGATTTCAGGTAAAATCGAAAAAAGTAAGGCTTTACTCCAGGAAAAAGGAGATTCTACTGAAGATTTACCCCGTTTAATTTTTAAATTTAATCGTCAGCGATCGGGGCGTTTATACCAATTAATCAATGAAATTAATCAGTATGGTGCTTGCTTTGTGGTTGAAAAACATCCCGAATACAAGTAAAATCTAACTAATCTCCCGACTAAAACTTTTTGAAAACAATTGGCTCTCTTGAATAATAGAATGGGAACGGTGATCGCATTAATAAACATCCCAGAAATCAGATAATTACGGTGAACAACAATTAATTTGGTGCTTTAGCTTTTGTGCTTCGCACTCTAAAACGACGATCACACCACACGCTTAAATATAAAGAAATGTAAAGTTTTATTGCGGAATTCAGTGTTTTCAAAATTCTGGGCTACGCTTGTGGTGACTTAAATAAATCTTAAGTTGTTCATAAAAAATCGTCTAAAATCTAAAACCAAGAAATAATGTCAAATTCTTTGTTTAACACAAAATCCCTAGTCACATCGGCAATCAGCGTACTTGCCCTGACTGTCATTGGGGGTAGCTTCTCTAAAGTTAATGCCATCACTCTAGCAGGCACCGTCAACGTAGATACTTCAACGACCCTTGATGTAACTTGGTCAGGAGGTCCTATTTTTCCAGGAGAGAATGTTTTTTTTGATCTCTTTCCCGCGGGAAATTGGGACTATGGTATAGGAGTAAATGGTAAAGGACCTGTCCGTGGTGGGTTAGCGTCAATTCGTCACGCGACAGCTCCCCATTCGGGTGATTCAAGTAGCAGCAATCTCGCAAACCTCGCTTTTGATTTTAATGATCTAATCAGCAGTTCGGGATCTACTAGTCAAACGGTTACCCATCCTGGTGGATTAGGACACACTGATAAATATACACTTACATGGAACTATGGTGCTGGTTCTGGTGGTGGTTTAAACGTTAATTTGACGGGTGCTCATGCGGTTCCCTGGGAAACAGATACGCTTTCTCTAGTCGGTTCAACGATCGTCTTTGGGTTAGGTTTGTTTGCGAAACAGAAAATGGCCAAGGCAAAAACTAAAAACTAAAAACTTTAAGCTAGATGACTAGTTTGTGAAGTGAGTAAATGCCACAGCAATTCTAAATTTGAAAAATCAGGAGGAATTAGCGGGGAGCAGAGGGTCAAATTGCTCAAGCATAAAATCAAGAAGGTGTTGCCAGTGATCAAAGACAAAATAAGTAGTAAGAGTGCGTAAGTCCGAAAAAAAACG